>JAICXU010000375.1 GCA_025934595.1 Polyangiaceae bacterium
CGCCGGCGGCGCCGATCGCAAAGGCTCCGGAAACATGCCGGGTCAGGGCACGACGAAGAAGCAGAGCGACGCGGAGAAGAAGGCGGAGGAGGATGCCCGCCTCCAGCCGAAGCAGCTCACGGACAACCAGAAGGGGATGATCCAGAGCTTCAAGCGCTACATCTGTTACATCCACCCGGCCGCGTCGGACAAAGCCGGACAAGACCAGCTCGTCGAGGTCAAGTACGCGCTCGCGCGAACGTACTTCGAGGGCCAGCACTGGGAAGAAGCGGCGATCGGTTTCCGCGACATCGCGATGACCTATCCCGACAACGACGCTGCGATCTACGCCGCGCAGCTCTATCTCGAGAGCATCAACGTGCTCGGCTCGCACGCGAATCCGCCGCGCACGTCGTGCTTCGACGACATGGCGACCGACGTTCCGAAGTTCTTGGATCTCTATTGCGGTACGCCGGACAAACAAAAGAAGAACGAGGAGCAGTGCACCGCTCTCGCGAAGACCCAAGTCGACATTCTGCGTTTGAAGGCGCAGAAGCTCGTCGAGATCGCGGACAAGAATCCCGGACCGTCGTCGGCGCCGCAGTACGAGCAAGCCGGCAACGCGTACCTCGATCTGTTCCGCAAGTACTGCGAGACGCCGCTCCGTGCCGGTCAGCCTGCGCAAGCCGAGCACTGCGACGACATCATCTACAACGCCGCGAAGTCGTATCAAGCGGCGCGTCTCGTCGCGAAATCGATCACGGCGCGTAAGCTCCTTCTCGATCCGGCGCTGAAGCTCGACAAGACCGAGGACGCGAAGAACGCCACGTACGAGATCGGCGGTAACTACCAAGCGATCGCCGTCTACGACATGGCCGCCGACTGGTTCGAGAAGTACGCGAAAGAGAATCCGAAAGGCGATCACGCCGACACGGCGCTCTCGGACGCGGTTCTTCTCCGACTCGGTCTCGGTGACGAAGAGCACGCGATCGACGACGCCGGTACGTTCCGCAAGAACTACGGCCAGTCGCACGGCGTGCAGACTGCAGCCATCGCGTTCGCGATCGGCGCGCACTATGCGGACAAGGAAGATTGGAAAGCAGCGCGCTCGTCACTCGAAGGCGCGAAATCGCTCTTCGACAAAGCCGCGCCCGACATCCAAGTGCAAGCGCACGCGACGCTCGGAAAAGCCTACGTCATGACGAAGGCGGATCTCGGCGCGAAAGCGGAGTACGCGAAGGTGCGATCGATTTGGTCGAACCCCGGCGAAGCGGTGAACAAGATCAACGCCGCGTATCCGGACGAAGATCAGGCACAGAAAGCGAAGCGCGTCGGCAAGGCGCTCAACGCCGTCGGCGAGGCCTATTTCTACCAGGCCGAACAGGTCAAAAAGACGACCGTCGATACGATCAAGTTCCCGGAATACAAAGGCAAGGGCACGAAGGACGACGTCCTCAAGCACATCAACACGAAGGTCGTCGCGTGGCTCGACAAGAAGAAGCCGGCGATCGACAAGGCCGAGGCCGAATACAAGAAGATCATCGACCTTCAGCCCGACGCTCCGCCGAAGTGGGTCATCGCAGCCGGCTCGCGCGTCGGTTTGATGTGGGGTGATTTCGTCGACGACTTCCGCCGCGCTCCGATCCCGGACGCATGGAAGAAGGACGCGGAGCTCCGCGGCGTGTACTACGACGCCTTGGACGGCAAGAGCCAGCCGATCAAAGATCAGAAGGCGAAACCGGCGCTCGTCACGTGCCTCTCTTATTCGGTCAAATTTCAGTACTTCGACGACTACTCGCGCGCATGCGAGGTGTGGCTCGCGAAGAACTACAAGGCCGAGTACCACGTCGTCGACGAGCTCCGCCCGTCGCCGACCCTGTCGAACAGCGGTCTCGACGAGCGACCGCCGCCCGTCACGGTGAGCGGTGGTCTCTATCACCCGCCGGGCGCACAGGCTCCGGAGAAGACGACGACCACGACGACGACGACGTCATCGGACGAAAGCTCCAGTGACACCTCGAAGAAACCGAAGGGCAAGAAGGGAAAGAAGCACTGAGGGCGCCATGAAAAAATCTCAATCCCTTTTCATTGCATCGGCACTGGCGCTTCTCTTCGGATGCGGCGGTGGTAACGAAGCGGGCGGCGGCGCGAAAATGACGCCGTCCGGTGGCGCCGGCGCACCGGCGAAAACCGTGGTGAACGAAGACGCGCAAAAAGATTTCAACGACGCGCTCGATACGTTCGCCGGTCACGACAAGAACAACGATTGGAACGACGACACGTGCACCGCCACCGCGAAGCAGTTCCAAGCGGCGGCGTCGAAGAACGGCAAGTTCCCCGAGGCCCTCTACAACGCGGGCCTCGCGTACCAGCGCTGCGGCGACGACAAGGATGCGAAGGCGCAGTTCCAAAACGCGCTCCAGCAAGAGCCGAAGTTCCACTACGCACGCGCCGAGCTCGCTCTCTATCAGTACAAAGCGGACGGCAACGAAGACGCCGCGATCGGCGCGCTCCAGCAATCGGTTTTGGACGCGCAATTCCAGAACGTTCCGGCGCTCGTCAACCTGGCGATGTTCCAGATGCAGCGCGACTCGTCCGCCGCGGGCGACCGCTGCAAGGACGACATGGAGTGCGCGAAGCTGAATCTCCAGCGCGCGCTCGCCATCGACGACGCGTACATGCCCGCGTTCAATCAGCTCGCTCTCTACTACTTCCAGCTCGCGAAGAAGCGCGCCGGATCGGTGAGGCTCTCGGGCAAGAGCAGAGGTCGCTCGGTCACTACGAACGCCGCGCTCGGAAAACGCGCCGACGTGCAGCAGCTCGAGCTCGCAGCTCTCGTGTGCTCGCAAGCCATTCGCAAGAACGCGAACTACGCGCCGATTCACAATACCGCCGGTCTCATTCAGAACGAGCTCGGACAAGTGAACAGCGCCGTCGCCGAGTTCAAGACCGCGGCCGGCCTCGATCCGAAATTCTTCGAAGCCAACATGAACTACGCGGCTGTCAACTTGTCCTTCCGCGGCTTCGAGCAAGCGCAAGGCGCGTACGACAAAGCGCTCGCAATCGCCGGTCACTCGAACGACTACGACGCGCACCTCGGTCGCGCGCTCGCCCTTCGCGGTCAGATCAACGACTCGAACTACGACGCGCAAGTCGGCGCGGTGCAAGCCGAGCTCGATCAGTGCAAGAAGATCGACGGCTCGCGTCCGGACGCCTTCTACAACGAGGGCATCCTCACGCAGGAATACAAGGCGAAGTCGGGCGGCAACAAAGACGCCACGATCAAGGCGCTCAATCAGGCGAAATCGATCTTCCAAAATTTCGCGCAGCTCGCGGCGGGAAAGCCCGAGTACGACGGTGCCGTGAAGCGCGCGAAAGAGCGCATGCAGGACATCGACGACACCATCCAATTCTTGAACATCCCCGACGCGGCTCCGGAGCCGGGCCAAGCACCTCCCTCCGGCGGCGCACCTCCGGCGGGCGCAGCGCCTGCGGCTCCAGCGCCGGCAGCCGGTCATTGACACGAGCCGAAACCGCCGCCCAGGACGCGCCCGAGCCTGGGCGCCATGAAATAACGGCCAGGCTGTTTCTTTCCGCTGGAAGTCACACTTTCGGGAACAATCGCGAATTGGCGCTGTCCATTTCGAGACAAAACCGCTCGATCCGCGTTGGACCCGTTTGACTAAAGGCGATTGTGAGCTGTACGCTTTTGGTACTGGATTTTCAGGCGTTTCGCTCGAACCCGAGCGCTCTTAAAGCACGCGCCGGATCCAAGAAGCCTGCTTCGACTTTTTCAAAGAGCTAGACCTCAAGACGCGCGCAAGCCTGCGCGCTATCAAACAAGGTAGCGGAGCAACGCACATGAAAACTCACACTCTGAAAAAGATCGCAGCGGGAATTTTTGCAGCAGGCCTGATGCTGACGAGCGCGAGCGCGTTCGCTCAAGATCAGAACGCCGGCGTGAAGAACACGGCCGGCGGCGGCGGTGGTGACAAGGACGGTTACGGCTACGAGTTCTCGGACGATCCGCTCAGCGCAGGCGGCTTCGGCCCGAACGACGCGACGATTCGCGTTCGCCCCGGACCCGTGCGCACCACGCTCATTCGTCCTCGCACGTCGTTCGTGCCGGAAATGCTGAAGTCCGTGGAAAATCTGTAAGATACACGTTTTAGAGGCGCGCGCTCTCAACCCAGGCGCGCTTCCACACGCAGTCACGAAACTCGGAGAGGTTAATGGAACAGGGCAAGGCGAAGGTCGCGCTCACATTCGCGCTGTACCGCGGCGATCAACTCGTTCGACGCGACACGATCGCGCAGGACATCGTCAAGGTCGGCAAAGATCCGCGCAGCCATCTTCGGGTCGACGACGATCTCGCGTCACGTATGCACGCGGTCATCGAGGTCGCCTCTCCGAGTGACATCACGCTCATCGATCTCGGCAACGAGCCGGGCACGCTCGTGAACGGACAGCGCGTCAACAAGTGCAAGATTCGCCCTGGCGATCAGGTGCAAATCGGCTCGACGTTGATTCAGCTCGAATCTGCGGAGCTCGCTGGCGCCGGTGCGATGGCAACGCCGGCGATGCCGCCTGCGTCCGTGCCTCCTCAACCCGACGTCGTGACGAGCGCGCCGTCGCACCCGCCCGCCGCTCCTGCGTCGGTGCGTCC
>JAICXU010000926.1 GCA_025934595.1 Polyangiaceae bacterium
AGAGTCGCACGCGACCTTCTTGCAGGAGGAACGCTTCGCGGGCGGGCTCGCCTTCGCGAAAGAGCGCTTCGCCGGCGCGAAAGCGACGACCGAATCTTCCGATGAGCCTCTCGCGCTCGGCAGGAACGAGATCGCCCTGGCCCGACGCGGGCGCGGCTCGTCTGAGGCGACTGTCCGATTCGCGTTCCGGCATCTCGAGAGAAACGATGGTAGCCGATTCTCGGAGTTCGCGCGCGCGCCGCGAACTTGTCCGCGCGGGTCAGGCCATGACCAGCATGAATTGATGGTTCGGATCCGGGCCGGTGGTCGTGACCGTCACGGACGTGCCCGCATGGATTTGTGTGAGCTCCGCCTGCGTGAGCGTGACGTTGTGATTGTGATTCAGAACGGTCGAGGTCGTGTACGTCGCGCCGGCGGCCGGCGGGCTGGAGAGATCGCTCGCAGGCACGCAGACCGTGTGCGTGTGGTTGTCTGCCACGCTCGATGTGGCGCCGACGCCGTCGCATCCCGGCACGCCACCGTTCGAGCCCGAAGCGGGCGAAGCGGGTGATGACGATCCCGACCCCGATCCCGACGAGCACGCGGCGACGCCGATGGGAATGAGAAGGAGCGTGACGGTTGCGTTGGACAAGAATTCGCGACGTGTTTTCATGACGGCCTCCGTGGACGAGAGAGAGATCCATGGGGGCTTACGAGGCCGCGCTCGCGCGCGTTTCGCGCAATCGTGCATGAGCCCGCGACGAATTTTCTTCGAGCGCGTTAGCTCTGCGCGGCGTCGTCCCGCTTCTGTACTCCGAAGAGCTGCACGCCTTCCGTTTTTCCGCGCACGTCCGACGTTCCGAGATCGTTCCACCGAACGCCGTCGATTTCGCCCGCCGCGTCGCGCGTCGCCTTCGAGACGAGAACCGTGACGCCGTGGCTCTTCGTGAGACCTTCGATGCGCGATGCGACGTTCACGACGTCGCCGATGACGGTGAACTCCTTGCGCGCGGCCGATCCGATGTCGCCCACGACGGCGCGTCCCGTGTTGAGGCCGATGCCGATCGCGAGCGGAGACTCGCTTCGTTTCGTGCGCGCGTCGTTGAGCTTTTCGAGCTCGGCGAGCATGTCGAGCGCGGCGAGAACCGCGCGTCGCGCGTGATCGGGTTGATCGAGGGGAGCGCCGAAATAGGCCAAAATCCCGTCTCCCATGAATTTGTCGAGCGTACCGCCGTGCTTGAAAAGCGCGGTCACCATGAGCTCGAGATACTCGTTGAGCGTCGAGACGACCGCGGGACCTTCGAGCGATTCCGACATCGACGTGAAGCCGCGCACGTCGGAAATGAGAACGGTGACCTCGCGATGATCCGCCGGCGTGGCCGATTGCATCGAAATTCGTTCCGCGACGGCCGGCGAAAAATAGCGACCGAGTCGCGCGCGAGCGACCTCGCCCGATGCCGCACGAAGAACGAGGCGGCGCGACTGTCGCACGGCGACGTACCAACCGATGGTGGCAACGAGCAGCGGCGGCAGCGTCGTGATGGGAAGCCAGACGAGCGAAACGTCGGTGCGGACCATCTGCGATACGACGGCCGCGATCGCGGCGACCGTCGTCAGCAAGATCGCGCTTGGCCGAAACGAGAGGCCGGCCGCGGCAGTGATGGCGGTGAACGTGGCGACGTTGGTCAGGGCGCCGATGCGCAGATCCTCGACCGGCATCGGGCTCGCCAAGATCACCCAGCAGCAAAACGGAATGTCGACGAGCGGAAGTGCGAGGTGCAAATTTCTGCGAACGAGCGCCGACCGCGATGCGACGAGCAGCACGATCGCAACGACGACGTAGATGTAGAGGACGTATGCAGCCGTCGAAAGCGCGACGCGAACGTGAAAATCACGCGCGAGCGAGATCCAACTCGCCCAAATGACGACCCCAATCGCGCGAATGCGAGCAAGGAGCAAAGAAGCGCGCTCGCTCTCTTCCTCGGTCGCGATCTGCAGAGCGCGATCAATCTCGAGAGACGGTTCCCGCGCCATGGTCGATCCGAGAATACTCGTACGCTTTTGTTTCGTCCGAGCGAAGCCAGGACGAAGCGAAAGGTGGCCGAGTGAAACGAGGCGATCC
>JAICXU010000365.1 GCA_025934595.1 Polyangiaceae bacterium
AAATCGCGTGCTTCTGCGCACTGGCGCATCACGCCTTCGACGTTGATGACGGCAATGTCGCGTTCGCCTCCGGAGCTCGTCACACGAATACGATAGACCTCGTCCCACAAATCATACACGACACGGCAACTGCGCACTGCGAGCGCAATGGGAGTCGAGTCGCCCTCCTTCACGACGTACGCGCGCATCGCGATGACGGTGGGAAGGCCGTTCGAGAGCTTGTCGATGATGTTCTGCGGAAGCGCATCGCGATACGAAAAGCTCGCGCGCAAAAGCGTTTTGTCCCAAGCAAAATTCGCCTGTCGTTTGGGAAGCGCCGCCGGCGAAACGGGAGTCGCCGGGTCCTGCGCGCGAGCATCGCGCGAGACGGTGACGACGCCGAGAACGAGCATCGCGAAAAGAAGAGCGACCCGCGTCGAAGCCAAGGTCCAGGTCTTGGTCGAGGTCCGCGCCTTCACTGCGGCCTCGCCTGTCCGCGGACGGGAATGAATCCGAGGAAGTTGGAGACGCCGAACACGAAGCCGCCGGCGGACGTCTCGATGCGGAGGCCGGCGTTGAACGTGAGATCGATCGGCACGGTACCGATGCCGGAGTAACCGCGTGGATGGTCGACGAGGTCACGCTCGTCGGCGACGCCGTAGACGCCCGCCGACGTGAAAAAATCGGCGCCGTAGATCGAGCGGTGTCCGCGATAGAGCGGAATGCGATATTCGGCGCTGGCCTTCGCCGCGTACTGGCCGTAGCGAACCTCGGTGATGTCGGTGCCGAGAAAATTCGGCGCGGGCCTCCGATCGAACGTGAGATCGAGCACACGATCCGGCAGCAAATCCGAGAAATCGCCGATGTAGAATTTCTCGAACATCGGCGCGTCGCCGAAGATCGCGCCCGCGAAGCCTTCGAGCTTCAAGACGTGGCCGCCCCACGGAAGCAGCGTCCAATTCGCGGCGCGGAGCTGCAGCTTCGCGTACGGATAATCGCTGCCGAGCGGCGTGAGCGACGCGTCGACGACGGCGGAGAGCTGCACGCCGCGCGTGGCGAGGAAGGGATCGTCGCGTGTGTCGTGAAGCAACGTCGCGCGCACCGTCGACAGGACCGAGCTTCCGGGCTGAATGAAAAAATCGATCGGCTCGACATCGAGACCGCGTTTGTGGCTCGCGGCGAGCGGAACGAGCGCGTCGATTTTTTCGAGCCGATAATCGAGAAAGAGCTGCGTCGAGATGCCGAGGTCGTGGCCGACGCCGAGCATGCCGCCGAACCTGTCGTAGGTGACGAGCGCGAAATCTTGCGTGACCTGTTGCGTCGGATCGTCGACGAGGACGTCTTGGTTGCCGAAAAAATCGCGCGCGTGGTTGTAGAGAAGCTGCGCCTCGAGCTGCCATTTCGAGCCGAGGAATTTCGGATCGAGGAATCGCGAGCGCAGGCCGAGCTGTCGATCCGCGAGCGCCACCGCGCCGCCGAGGGTGATGCCGGTACCCGCCAAATTCGTCTCCGCGACGTCGATGCCTCCGTACGCCGTGAGCGGACGCGCCGCGCCATCGGGCTCGGCGTCGGCGGAGAGACCGAGCCAGAGATCGTTCACGACGATCGTGTTGCGCTCGACCACGTGCACCACCAGCACGACGTAGCCGCGGCGCGTTCCTCTCCGCAGGGACAGCTCGACGTCACGAAAAAAACCGGTCCCGAGCAAACGAAACCGCGTGAGGGTGAGCTCCTTGTCGTCGACGTCGATCGTGTCGCCGGCTTTGAACGGTACGTACCGCAGAACCACGCGCGCGAGCGTCGTCGTGTTGCCGCGCACCTCGACGCCTTCGAGCGAGTAACGCAGACCGACGCGCCCCGGCGTGTGCACGATCGCCTCCGACGGCGGCTCGGGGATCTCGCTCGGTGACGGCGGCGTCGTCGTTCCGTTTCCCTGTCCCGCGCCCACGGGCGTGCCGATCGTCGACGGCGGCGGAGTGATGTCTGGGTTCTTTTCAGTAGAAGAAGGCGCGGGCGCCGGCACCGTACCCGAAGGAGCGGGCTCACTCGTGCCCTCGACGCCTCCCCACGTCTTGAGCGGCGGAGGCTCTTGCGCGAACGCGGCACGGACGACCAGAGCGAGCGACAGAAGACACGCGATCGCGATCGCCCGCGGGCCGACGATGCGAAGAGAGCGCGCTGCCTTCATCTCACGAATAGGCTTATTTTACGGCATCCGGCTGATTGTCCGGATGTGCGGCTCGCGCAGCTTCGGTGGCCATTGCCGCCTCGGCGGCGGCGGTGACGCGCGGAAACTTCGATGTGTCCACGCCGAAGCGCTTCGCCGAGTAGAACTGGGGAACTAGAAAGACGTCGGCCGCGGTGAGGGAATCTCCATACGTGTATCTTCCACGTATTCCTTCTTTTGAATGGATTTCGAGGAGCTGCTCGATCGCGGCGAGACCCTTCTCGTTGAAGTGCGCGCCCCACGCTTTGCGGGCTTCGGGATCGGACGACGCGCGCTCGAGCACCTTCAAATTCTGCAGCGGCTGAATACCCGAGTTCACGACCTCGACCAGCGTACGCATGCGCGCGCGATCCCAAGGGCTCTTCGGATAGAGCGCCGGCCCCGGATAGAGCTCCTCGAGCAACTCGATGATCGCGACCGACTCGATGAAGAGCCGCCCTTCGATGAGCAGACACGGCACGTGCCCAGTGGGGCTCCGTGACTTGTGAACGTCTGCGTTCTGCTCGCCGGCGAGCAGATTCACGGTGATCATCTCGTACGCGAGCTTCTTCGCCGCGAGCGCGAAGCGAACGCGGTACGACGACGACGACCGCCAATAGGAATAGAGGACGAGCGAAGCCACGCTGGCTCTACGTTACACCGTTTTTATTTCGCTGCCGCTTTCCCAATCGGCTTGTTTTTCCGTTGCAAAACGCTCCGGAGAGCGGGATGGTCCGGCCATGAACGAGAAGCCCCTCAGCGAACAAGAAATCGTCGCCCTCTCCAAAAAGCACTCGCTCTTCGAGTGGTCTGCGCAATCGGCGATCGACCCGATCCCGATGGCATCGGCGAAAGGCAGCTGTTTCTTCACGCCGGGCGGCAAGCGTTGGCTCGACTTCAACAGCCAGCTGATGAGCGTCAACATCGGCCACGGCGACAAGCGCGTCATCGACGCGATCAAGAAGCAGGCGGAGACCCTCGCCTACGCGAATCCGTTCATGGCCCACGAGGGCCGCGCGAAGCTCGGAAAGAAGCTCGCCGAGATCACGCCCGGCGACATCGACGCGTTCTTCTTCACGAACGGCGGCTCGGAGGCGAACGAGAACGCGATGAAGATCGCGCGCATGTTCACCGGGCGCCAAAAAATCCTCGCGCGGTATCGCAGCTACCACGGCGGCACGGCGGGCTCGATGGCGCTCACCGGCGATCCGCGTCGCTGGGCGGCCGAGCCCACGATCCCCGGCGTCGTGCGAATTCCCGATTTTCATCGGTGGGGAAAGAAAGATCCCGAGCCCGTGGCCGAGGTCCTCAAGCAAACCGAGGACGTCATCATGTACGAGGGCGCGAAGAACATCGCCGCCATCGTCGTCGAGACCGTCGTCGGCACGAACGGCATTTTGATTCCGCCCGACGGCTACATGCAGGGCCTGAGATCGATCTGCGACAAGAACGGCATCCTGCTCGTCGCCGACGAGGTCATGGCCGGCTTCGGCCGCACTGGAAAATGGTTCGCGATCGATCACTGGAACGTCGTGCCCGATCTCATCTGCATGGCGAAGGGCCTCACCTCGAGCTACGTGCCGCTCGGCGCGGTCGGCATGCGCCGTCACATCGCCGATCATTTCGACAAGAACGTCTTCTTCGGCGGCCTCACGTACAACTCGCATCCGATGGGATGTGCGGCGGCCCTCGCCACCATCGCCGTCTACGAAGAGGACAAGCTCCTCGAGCGCTCGCAGAAGATGGGCGAGGTCATGAAGAAGCACATGCAGGCCCTCTACGAAAAACATCCGAGCGTCGGAACCACGAGAAATCTAGGCCTTTTCGGCATCGTCGAGCTCGTTCGAAGCAGGAACCCGTACGAGCCGATCTCGCCGTACAACGGCACCTCCGAAGAGACGCAAGCCGTGCACAAGGTCCTGAAGGAGAGAGGCCTCTACACGTTCGTGCGCTGGAACGCGATCAGCACGAACCCGCCGCTTTGCATCACGGAAGACGAGCTCGCGGAAGGCTTCGGCATCATCGACGAAGCATTGAAGAAGGCCGATGCGGGCGTGAAGAAATAATTTGAAGCGCGTCGCGTTCGTCACTTGCGCGAGTCACTCGGCGCTCGGCGCGAACCACATTGCGGAAGACGACGTGTTCGCGGTGAGAGCGCTCGCTGCACACGACATCGAGGTGGTGCCTTGGGTTTGGAACGAAGAGGCGCCGCGCGACGTCGATCTCGCGGTTCTGCGATCGCCTTGGGATTGGACGTCGAACGAAAGAGCGTTCGACGATTTTCTCGCGCGCTTCGAGACGAACGGAATTCCGCTCGAGAATCGAAACGCGCGGCGATGGCAAGACAAGGTCTACTTGCAGAAGTTGCGCGCGAACGGCGCGGCGACGGTGCCGAGCCTCTTCGTCGATCGCGGCGCCCCATTCGACCGCGCCATCCATGATGCGCGCGCAAGGGACTGGATCGACGTCGTGATGAAGCCCTCGCTCGGAGCGGGCGGGCGCCGGACGGTGCGCTTCGACATCG
>JAICXU010001065.1 GCA_025934595.1 Polyangiaceae bacterium
GAGGACACTTCGCACGGCTCGGACTTTAGGGACGAGGGCCATCCATGGATCCATTGGAAGCACAGGCGAAGGCCATCATCGCTGCCGCTTTGATCGTCAGAGGCGCCGTGGAGGTCCCGTCGATGCCGACCGGCACTTCCCATCTTCCAGACGAGGCGGGGATTCGCCTCCGCGAACTCACCGACTACGTCTATCGGCTCGTGACAACCGCCGACCTGCGTGACCTTGCATAAACACGCCGTGCGCCCGGAGCGACGCGGCGCGCCAGGCGCCGGTCGAATCGTCGCGCTGATGCTCGGTCAGGGCCACGGTTTCATTCGGCATAAACATCGTTGCGACATCTTTTTTCATCGCAGCGACGTCGCCGAAGGCGCCCGGTTCAGTGATTTGGCAGTAGGGGACCGCGTCACGTTCGAATTGATCGAGGATGCGATCAGCGGGCCTCGTGCCGCCCGCGTCACACGTCGGCCCTGATTCAGTGCCGCGACTTTGACGGACCGCGCGGCTGTGCTTGACGGAGGGGGCCGAGGAGCGTAGCATCTAAACGTGGTGTTCGCCACTCCCTCCGCGCGCCCGCGCAGAGGCCGCTTCCATTCGTCGCTCTTAGAGCCGCGCGCAGGAAGCACCCGTGAAGGGTCGCGTGTCGTAGGTCTCTTGAAGACCGTCGTTGAGTGGCGTCGCCGCTGACCCGAGGCGCCACGAGCGGAAACGATCAAAGTTCTCGAAGCCGGTCAGCGCGTCGCGCTCGCGGTTCAGAACGGACACCGATCGTTGGGTTCACTTCTAAAGGATTCTGCGCGATCGTCTGAAGACCATCGACGCGGACCTGCGGCGCCTGACGGGAGCGCGAATCGCGCTCGCCGGCAGACCGCTCGAGTGTTGTTCGCGCCGAGCTCCTCTGCGCGTCCGTCGCTCTTGACTCCCGACCGTCTTCGCGATGACCGCGTCGCGAGATCCTTGAGACGGTTTCAAATGCGCACCCGCGCATGAACGCCGCGTCCTCACCCGAGCGTTGTAAGGCTGTTAGCCTTTGGCGGCATCTGGAGTCGCTTCGTCCATAACGACACCGCTGTCGCCGTCATCGTGACGGCCGGAGTTCCGATGAGGAGACGATCGCGACCACCGTTGCCGACACGCGAACCGTACGAAGCACCCGCAACCAACATGCAAAACGATGTTCATGTTGACGCCGACAGTGCTTCGAGCGAAGCTCTCGATCAAGCGCTGTGCGCACTCGCGCGGCTGCTGGCGCGCCAAGCGGCTCGCGAGGTCTTCGAACGCGACCGCGCGCGCGACTCCGACCCTGAGGACCTGCCATGAAAGTTGCCATCTACGCGCGCTACTCTTCCGACAATCAACGCGACGCGTCGATCGCGGATCAGTTCCGCGTCTGTCGCGAATTCGCCGACCGCCAACAGTGGCGCGTGGCGAACGAGTACTCCGATCACGCGGTTTCGGGCGCGACGCTGCTCCGTCCCGGATTTCAAGCGATGATGCAGTCGGCGCTGCGCAAAGATGTTGACGTCGTGCTCGCCGAATCACTCGATCGATTCAGCCGTGATCAGGAAGACACGGCCGGTCTCTTCAAACGACTCACGTTCGCCGGCGTCAGCATCGTGACGCTCGCGGAGGGCGACATCACCTTCCTCCACATAGGTCTGAAGGGGACGATGAACGCGATGTTCCTGAAGGAGCTCGCCGACAAGA
>JAICXU010000130.1 GCA_025934595.1 Polyangiaceae bacterium
TCACACGCGCCGTCGGCGTGTACGAACGCGTCGAGGTCGACACGCTCGTCATCGAGGTCGTTCCCGGCGACGTCTTCGTTCTCTGTTCCGACGGTCTCGCAGGCTACTTGAACGACGCGGCCGAGCTCGGCGAGCACCTCAAAAAACCGGGCGATATAGCCGCGAAATCGCTCATCGAGCTCGCGAACTCCCGTGGCGGCAAAGACAACATCACGAACGTCATCGTCAAGATCGGTGACGAAGGGGCCACCGACGACGCGCGCGCGAAGAAGATCGCTCTCAAGCGCGACGTCCTCGCGAAGGTGCCCCTCTTCGCGCGTCTCAGCGAGCGCGAGCTGCTCCGCGTGATGCAAGCCGTCGAGGTGCGGAGCTACAACGACGGCGAAACCGTCATTCAAGAAGGCGACCGCGGCGACGAGCTCTTCATCGTGCTCGACGGCCACGTCGTCGTGCTCCGCGGCGACGCGGAGATCGCGCATCTCGGACAAGGCGAGCACGTCGGCGAGATGGCGCTCATTCGCAGCGTCCCGCGCTCCGCCACCGTCAAAGCCAAAGGCCCCGCCGAGCTCATTGCCGTGCGCCGTACGGATTTTTTCGAAATCTTGCGCAAGGAGCACGAGCTCTCCGTCAAGCTGCTCTGGCAATTCTTGGGCGTCTTGGCCGACCGCCTCGATCAAACGTCGAGCGAGCTACGCCACGCGAAAGAGGAGCTCTCCGCCGAGGACATCACCGCCGACATCTTCGGCGGCGACGGTCCGCGCGGCGAGGAGCCCACGTCTCCGTTCAGCAGGTCGTAGATCCGGCTCGGGGGGAAATGTGTATTCTGCATACATCATCTGCACGCCGCTGATTTTGGCGGTATTCGCGATCGCGGGATGCACGCACGAAGACTCGCACACCGCGCCCGATTCGGCGGCGCCGAGCGCGAGCACGGAGACCGCGTATCCGTCGGGCACGCCGCTCGACAGACCGCTCACGCGCTCGCAGCCGGTGAGACCGAAGTTTCCGTGTCGCGCGATCGAAGCGACGAACAAGCCGATGCTGCTCCCCTCGCCGGTGGCTTCGGCAGCTGCAGCCGCGGGCGACGCGGGCTCCACCTTGCTCGCGCGCGACATGCAAATCCCGGAAGGAGATTGGATCGACTTGCTCGCCGGCGCGAAGGTGACGGCCAAGAGCCCGCGCACGCTGCGCGAGACTTCGTTCGAAGGTCCCGCGCGCGTGAGGCCGTGCGTCGATCACGACGAAGAAGCGTGGATCGCCCTCGGCACGTTCAGCGCCGTGTCCCCCGGCAACGAATCGCCGGGCGCCGAGGAGCTCGTGGTCACGCCGCTCGGCGTCGTGCGCTACGTATCGGCGACGCTCACGGCGCACGTCGACAAGCGCGCGGTCTCGGTCAAGGTCACCGGCGGCTCGACGTTCGTTCTCGTGCCTCCCTTCGCTTCGCTCAAAACCGGATCGGACGCGGGCGCACCCGACGCCGGAGGCGGCACGTGGCTGCGAGAAGATCCGGGATTTTCCGGCACCCTCGCCGCGTCGCTCGCCGACGACAAGATGCCGGCCGCTGCCGTCCTCGCATGCAAGAACGCGGCGGCCGCCACGAAGGCGATCGCCACCGAGCTGATGGCGCCGGACGCTTCGATTGGCGCGCTCGGCGGAGCCCACACCGAATCGCGGCGGCTCTCGCATGGTCTCTGCTCGGTCGCGCGCCTCGTCCTCGCGAAAATGCCGGACGAAAAGGCCACGGGCGAGGCGGGCGCGCCCAGGACGCCGACCTCGAAATCGAGCCTGGAAGAAGCGGTCGACGCCGCGGAGAAAGACTGGCGGACGCTGCCCTAGATCCGTTAGCGTGATTGCTAATCCGGACGCGCGAGCAGGATTGCGCGCCAGGTCCTCGTATGCGCCGCTCCCTTTTGTCGCTCTCGGTGCCGCTTCTCGTGCCGGCAGGCATCGCCATGTTGCCAGGCACGGCGCGCGCCGACGAGCCGGTCGCGGCGAGCGAGCCGCGCATGATGCAGGAGACGGCGGAGATCACCAGCGTCGTCGACGCGTTCGACAAAGACGATCCGTTCGACTTGAACCTCACGCTCGGCTTCGAGCAGCGCTGGAAGCACGCGAAGATTCGGCGCGAGAGCGATCTCGGGCAGATCTCGACGGGCGGATTCACGCCGGCGAACGAGAACGTCGCGAGCTTCAGCGAGAGCACGAGCATCCTGAACGTCGGCGCCGACATCGGCATCTTCCGCGACCTCGCGCTCATCTTGCGATTGCCGGTCATCTTGAACGACTCGTCCGAGCTCGGCGATCTCGACGGCTCGTCGCAGAATCCGCAGCGGCTGCAAGACGCGAACGGCGAGCAGCTCTTCTCCGTTCCTTTCAAGAGCCCGTCGCGAAGCGGCATCGATTGGTTCTCCGCCGGGCTCGATTACGCCATCTTCAATCAGCAACGCGATTGGACGAAGCCCACGTGGGTCGTGGGCGTCGAAGGTCGTTTCGGAATCGGAACGCCGCTGCACGCGTGCAATGCAAATGCGCCGGCGGGCCAGGCTCAATGTCCCGACCCGGCGAATCCCACCCAAAATCGCGATCCCGGCATCAGCCGCGGCATGACGTCGATCGCCGCGCACACCGTATTTTCTAGGCGATTCGGTTACGTCGAGCCGTATTCGGGGTTCTGGTTTCTCGCCGAGTTCCCACACGCCAACACCGATTTCGGGCAGACCGATCTCAAAGGCTCGCTCGTGAATCATCCACCGCTCCTCGGTACGTTCGCGATGGGCGCGGAGGTGATTCCGTACGAAAGAAAAGACGCCTTCCAGCGCCTCGTCATCGACGGCCGCGTCACGGGCGGCTACCACTCCGAGGGTCGCGAGTACTCGGAGCTCTTCGACGCGCTCGGATCGTCGCAAGCCTCGTCACTCCGAAATCCGAATCCGGGTGCTTACACCGCGGGCGCAGGTCCCGGCGGGTCTACGGTGAGCGTCGCCGATCCGAACGCGCAAAAGGTGTATTTTACAGGTATTACCGACCAACAAGCCTTCGGCAGCCTCGGGATGCAGACGAGCGTCACGTATCAAGTCGGCGAGTACGTGAAGTTCCACGCGGGCGGCGGTCTCACGTGGAATCAGTCACACCTCCTCACGACGTCGGATCTCTGCAATCCGGATTTCAAAGGAGACCCGGGCGCGGCCGGACCTTGCCACGGCGTCGTCAACGGCGGCGTCGGTCCACAGCCCGTCACGGGCATTCCGAATCCGAATCACCGCGACGTGATCGACACGCCAGGCCGACGATTCAGCATCGACGACACCACGATCGTGAGCTTGTGGATCGCCGGCGTCGTCATGTTCTGATCGAGCCTCATGAAGACCAGCGTTCGCTCGTCGGCTAGGTCGTACGTGCAACGAAGTTGCGCGCTGCTCGCGATGGCGTGGGCGGTGAATGCGAGCGGGGCCGAGACGCCGGTCGTGATCTGGCCCACGATGACGCCGGCGGGCGATCACGCTTCGCCCGTCCTCACTCACAAACCCGCACAAAATGAGGCGGTTTACGATCGCGCGCAGGAGCTCGACGCCACGTTGCGCGACGGCGCGCAGGACCTCGGATTTTCGCTTCACGTGACGGATCAAGGTCCGGAGCCGAATCGCGTGCGCGATCAAGACATGCTCGAGCGCGCGGCGCAGGGTGACACCGCGGATACGACGGCAGGAACTTGGGTCGTCTCGCCGCGCGTCGAGTACGCGGGCAACGACGATTACGTGGTGCGCCTCGTCGCCGTGCCGCCGAAAGGTCGTGAGCTTCGCGTGCGCGTCGAAACCGTGAAAGGCCCCGACGTGGCGGCGCGTGGGCTCGTGATGCTCCGCGATTTGCTCTCGACGGCGACGGCCGAGCAAGCGAACGTGTCGACCGCGGAGAGAGATCGCATCGACACGCAAGCATCGCAAGGCGTGATGAGCCCGCTGCGATCACAAGGACGCGCCGTGCTCGCCGTGAACGGCGCGCTCTTCGGCGCGTACGTGGCGTTCAGCATCCAGCGCGCGAGCGGCGACGACGATCCACGCGTGCTCTATCCGCTTCTCGCGGTCGGCACGGCGGGCGGTCTCGGCGCGTCGCTCCTCGCGGCGGAAGAATGGGACATCTCGACGGGCGACGCATGGGTGCTCGCCGGCGGCGCGTGGTGGGGCGCGGCTTCGGGCGTGCTCCTCGCGAACGGATTCGACGTAGGTCCTCTCACCGATCGCTATGCATGGGGAGTCGGCGCAGGTCTCGGCGGGCTCGCGCTCGGGACGTTCGCGCTCACGCGAAGCCAAATGGACGAAGGCGATGCCGTGCTCGTGAACTCCGGTGCGGCCCTCGGCTTCGTGCTCGGCGGCGGATCCGAGCTGTTTTACCGAGGAACCACGAACACGAGCCAAGTCACTCCCTACACGGGCGCGGGCCTCGGCGCTGCGATCGGCGTCGTCGGAAGCGGCACGCTCGCGACGTTCGTCACGATCTCACCTTCACGCGCGCTCTTGATCGATCTCGGCACCGGGCTCGGCGGTCTCGGCGGAGCGGCGGCGGCGAGCCCGCTCGTCTTCGATAATTTGAACGAGACCAAATCGAGAGGATTCTTGGCGATCACCGCAGGTGCTGCGCTCGTCGGCGGCGGCGTGGCTTGGTATCTCACGCGAAACGCGGATTCCGAAAAACCGAAAGCGCCTCCGCCCGCAAGCGCGCTGCATGCCGTTCCTTTCGGCGGCGTCATTGGCCAGAGCGCCACTCCGACGGGCCCTGTCCCCGCGTACGGGGCGGGCGTGCGCGGAGCGTTTTGAGGATCGCGTGACGATTTTTTTCTGGGTCGTGTGGGCGGTCCTCACGCTCTTGGCCTACGCCGCAAGTTGGTTGGTCGGCGTCGTGCTGTATGCCGACGACGAGACGTCGACGCGCCGCTTGCTCGTCCCGTTCGTGTGCGCGCCGGTCTTGATCCTCGTCGCCATGGAGACGTGCGCGATTTTTCATCGCATGGATCGCGCCGTGCTCTCGCCGTTCTCGCTCCTCATGTTCAGCGGCGTGGCGTACGGAGCGCTACGAAAGGCCGGAAAACAAGCGGTTTTGCGATGCGCGAAGGCCGACGCGCTCGCGCCTTGGCGCGCGGTGAAATCGACGTGGCTCGATCGCGAGCCGCTCTCGCTCGCGATGATCATCGCGCTCGTCCTCTGGGGTGGCGCGGTGCTCATGTGCCTCTACTTCCGATCTTGGACGTTCGATCCGCTCTGGTATCACGTCACGATCACCGACTACGCGGTGCAGAATCGCGATCTCGATTGGATACCCACGCATCTCCACTACGTGTCGGGCTATCCGCGCAACGTCGAGCTGCTCGCGGCCTGGAACTGCATCTTCCCGCTCGACAACGCGCTCGACGACGCGCCGCAGATCTCTTTCGCGTGGCTCGGCATGCTCGCGATCATCGCGTGGTGTCGCCGCATCGGTGCTTCGCGCGCGCTATCGCTCGGCGCGGGCGCGGTATGGTACGTCCTGCCGCCGGTCTTCCTGCTGACGCCGACGTCGTACACGGATCTCGCGTGCGGCGCGCTGTTCATCGCGGCCGCGTTCTTCGCGTCGGACGTCATCGGACCAGCGAGCCGATGGATGGCGTTCCTCTGCATGGGCCTCTACGTGGGCTCGAAGTTCACGGGCATGTTCCATCTCGCGCTCCTCGCGCCGCTCTTTCTCGTGCGCGCGGGGATCGAGCTCGCGCGTCTGCCGTCGTGGAGAGCTCGCTCGCGACGCGCGGTCGACATCGTGCTTTCGTTCGCGGGCTTCGCGTCGGTGTCGCTCTGGAAGTACGTGCAAAACTGGGAAAACACGCAGAACCCTTTTTTCCCGCTGAAAACGCACGTTCCGTTCACGCATTTCACGTTCGACGGTCCCGAGGACTTGCGTACGCTCCTGCAGATCTCTCCGGACGCGAACGGCAATTATTATTTCTTCGCCGCGCCCGACGAGTTCCGCCACTTCGTGCAAGCGTGGCTCGACCCGAAGGTGACGTACACGCCCGAAGTGCACGGCGGCGGCTTCGGCCCGGTGTTCTTGTGGTTCCTCTTGCCGTGCATCTTCGCGGTGCTGTTCGATTCGTTACGAAAGAAAAAATCGTGGGAAGGCATCGCGCTCTTCGCGCTGTTCGTCGCGTCGCTCGGAGTTCCGAAAGCATGGTGGCCTCGCTTTGCGATGGGAGCGCCCGCGGCGTGCGCGATCGCGTTCGCCGCGGTGAACAAAGACGTGCGGCCGCGCCTCCTTCGCTTCGCGCTTTCGTTCGGCTTGCTCATGATGACGTACAAGCAAACGAAGCTCTCCATCACGGGCTGGAGCGACGTGTATCCGAGCCACGTGAAAGAAGCGTTGCGCGTCACCCATATCGAGCGCGCCTGTTTGCATCTCGGCGCGCATTGGACGTACGAGGATTGCCTCGAGAAGGAGTTCGAGCTCCGGCCCGGCGACGTCATCACGTACGATCAGAGCGCGAGCTTCCTCTCGAATTATTTCTCGCACGACTTCCGCACGCACGTGGAATACATCCCGAGCGACGGAGACCCGAAGCTCTACGTCGCGCGTCTTCGCGATCATCACGTACGCTGGGCGGGCGTGTACCGAAGTACGCCCGCAGAAGCGGCGCTCATCGCGGCGGGAGCGACCCACCTTTTCCGCATCGAGGGGACCGGCTCGGACATGTACCGCATGCCGTAATCGCGCGGCCGGATCGGTCAGCCGAGATGCGCTTTCACGAACGGCACCATCGCTGCGTTGAACTCCGCAGGATTCTCGAGCGCCGACATGTGACCGCTGTCGGCGATGACGGTGAGCTTCGCGCCGGGGATCGCTTCGGCGAGCTTTTCGCTTTCGATCATCGGCTGCGCGGCGTCGTCGCGACCGCACATGACGAGCGTCGGCGCTTTGATGCCGCCGACCTTCGAGAGAATGTCCGGGCGGTCGATCACGACGGCGCGCGCAGCGCGATACATTCCGAGCCTCGAGAAGCCGACCATGCGCCGGTACCATCGATCGAAGAGCGCAGGATCTCTCCGAAGGGACGCGTCCGAAAAAAGCAGCGGCGCGATTTGCGATCGCGCGAGCCCCTCGGGGACGCCGAACGACTTCTCGAACGAAGCGAGCGCGCGATATTTGACGCGATTCGCCCGCGACTCCGCGCGCGCCGTCGTGTCGGCCAAGACGATGGCGCGAACCCGCGACGGCGCGCTGAGAGCCATGCGCATCGCGAGCATTCCGCCCCACGACAGACCCACGAGCACGGCGCGCTCCACTTTCCAGGCGTCGAGCGCATCCACGAACGCGCGCGCGTGATCGTCGAGCGAAAACGGCGGCGGCACCTCGCTCAAGCCGTGCCCGGGGCCGTCCGCCGCGAGAATGCGAGCACCGAGCGCCGCGAGCGGCTCGACCTGCGCGTGCCACATGGTGCGATCGAAGAGAAGCCCGTGAGCGAGCACGACGGTCGGCCCTTTGTTTGGCCCGTACACCTCGACGCGCAGCTTCGTGCCGTCGGGGCGTTCAATCGTTCGTGCATCGCCGTCGCGCGTGGCGCGGGGTTCGGTGAATCCCGGATTTCCGAGCAGCAATGTGATCGGCAAGAA
>JAICXU010001143.1 GCA_025934595.1 Polyangiaceae bacterium
AAGGCCGCGTCGACGAGACCATCAAGCGCCTCGTCGCGGCCGGCCACACGTACGAGAAGGACGGCGCGCTCTGGCTCAAGACCACCGACTTCGGCGACGACAAGGATCGCGTGATGCGACGCAGCGCCGAGAAAGGCGGCGAGCCGACGTATTTCATTCCGGATGTCGCGTATCACGTCACGAAATGGGAGCGCGGGTTCACGCGCGCGATCAACGTGCAGGGCGCCGATCACCACAGCACCGTGACGCGCGTGCGCGTCGGTCTCCAAGCGCTCGATATGGGGATTCCGCACGGCTATCCCGATTACGTGTTGCATCAAATGGTGACGGTCATGCGCGGCGGCGAAGAGGTGAAGATCTCGAAGCGCGCCGGCAGTTACGTGACGGTGCGCGACTTGATCGACGAGGTCGGCCGAGATGCGGTGCGCTACTTCTTTCTCATGCGGAAGGGCGATTCGCAGCTCGTGTTCGACATCGACGTGGCGCGGTCGCAGTCGGATGAGAATCCGGTGTACTACATCCAAATGGCGCACGCGCGGATGTCGGGCATCTTTCGCGTCGGCGAAATTGACCCGGCGAGCGTAACCGGCGTCGACGTCGATCTGTCGATCCTCACACTCGAGGAAGAGCAGGAGCTCATCAAGGCGCTCCTCGACTATCCGGCACTCGTGGCCGGTGCGGCCGACGCGCTCGAGCCGCACCGCGTTGCCACGTATTTGCACGACACCGCGGGCAAAGCGCATTTGTGGTATCACAAGGCGCACGTGTTGAACGAGCCGGATTCGATCATGCGTGCACGGCTTGTTCTCGCGCGGGCGACAAAGCTCGTGTTGAAGAATGGCCTCGAGCTGTTAGGTATCACCGCTCCCGAGCGCATGTAGTCGCCGGTCTTTTTTCCGACTCGCGACTCCCGACTCCCGACTCGCGACTCCCGACTCCCGACTCCCGACTCCCGACTCCCGACGAAATGACCGTTCTCTGCGTAGGCAGCGTCGCGCTCGACTCCGTCGAGACACCGTTCGGCAAAGCCGACAACGTGCTCGGCGGATCCGGCAACTTTTTTTCCGCGTCCGCGAGTCATCTGTCGCCGGTGCAGCTCGTGGGTGTCATCGGCTCGGATTATCCGTTCGACGAGCTCAAGGCGAAGTTCGCGTCGCGGCCGATTGATTTGTCGGGCGTCGAGCGCGCCGACGGCTCGTCCTTCCGGTGGCGCGGGCGCTACCGTCACGATCTCAATGTCGCCGAGACGTTGGAGACGCACCTGGGTGTGTTCTCGAATTTTCGTCCGAAGATTCCCGAGCAATTCCGCAACGCACCATTTGTGTTTCTCGGCAACATCGATCCGCGGCTGCAGCTGGATGTGCTCACGCAAGTGGCGAAGCCCAAGCTCGTCGCGTGCGATACGATGAATTTCTGGATCGAGAGCCGCCGGCCCGATCTCATGAAGCTGCTCGAACGTGTGGATCTCCTCACGCTCAATGACGCCGAAGCGCGGCAACTCACCGAGGAGTTCAACTTGG
>JAICXU010000847.1 GCA_025934595.1 Polyangiaceae bacterium
CGCTGCGCGAGAAGCAGATTGCGATCGCGAGCGACCCCGCCGCACGAATCCTGTTGCGCCTCGAAGCCGCGCATTTGCAGTCGGATTTGGGTCGCGCCGACGCTGCCATCGAGACGCTGCGAGCGAACTTGCGCGAAGAGCCGCGCGACGCGCGTACGGTAGCTGCGCTCGTCGAGCTCTTGTCCGCGGGCGAGCAAAGCGCGGAGCTCGCAACGCTCCTCGCGGAACAGGCGCAGCTCGCCGAGGCCGCAGAAGACGCGGCGGGCGCTTCGGAGCTCTGGACCCAGGCCGCGCAAGTCGCCGAAGATCGCCTCGGCGATCCCGACGCCGCGATGACGTATCTCAATCGCGTCGTCGCGCTCGCGCCGAACGCAGCTGCTCTCGATTCTCTCGCGCGCCTATCTCTCGCCCGCAGTGATTTCAGCGGCGCTGCGGATTACCTCGCGCAGCTTCGTGAATGCGTGCCGGACGAAGGCCGACCGCAGATCACGTTGCGACTTGCCGATGCGCTCGTCGCGGCGGGTCGCGAAGATCTCGCGCGCGCGCGGCTCGAAGACGCGATGACGCTGCATCCAAAGGCGGAGGAGCTTCGTTCTCGTCTCTCGGCGCTCTATCGCGAGAAGCAGGATTTTCGAGCGCTCGCGACGCTCCTCGCGCAAGGCGCCGCGCACGCGTCGTCGAAAGAGCAAAAGCTCGAACGCCTTCGCGAAGCCGCGGAGCTCTATCGCAACGAGGTGAATGCGCCCGACTTGGCGATCCCTTTGCTCGAGGACGCCTGCGCACAGGATCCGGACGATCGTCCGCTGAAGCTCGAGCTCGCGGACACGTTGGGCGCGGCCGGCAAGGTCACGGAGGCGCGCGCGCTTTTGCGCGGTCTCATCGACGAGTTCGGGGGTCGTCGTCCGAAGGAACGCGCGCCGGTCCATTATCACCTCGCGCGTCTCGACTTGCGCGCGGGCGATCACGCGCAAGCGGTGAGCGAGCTCGAAGCGGCGACGCGTATCGATCCGGCGAACGCAGAAATCTTGCGCGCCCTCGCCGAGCTCGCTCGTGACGACGGGCAGCTCGAACGCGCGGAGCGATCTTATCGCGCGCTTCTCGCGGTCGTTCGGCGCATCGAAAATCCGGCTGAAAATGCGCCGATCGTGCGAAGCGAGGCTCTCCTCGAGCTCTCCGACATCGCGCGACGACAGGGCGAGAGCGAGCGTGCGGACGAAATTCTCGAGAGCGCGCTCGAGGCGGCGGGAAGCCATCCCGTCGAGGCCACGCGTCTCGAAAAAGCGCTTCGCAAGCGCGGCGATTTCACGACGCTCGCGAAGGCGCTCGAAGCGCAGCTCGCGCGCGCACAGGAGCCGGCCCAGTCGGTCCCGAAGATGATCGAGCTCGCCACGGTCCTCGCCGAGGAGCTGTTTCGGCCCGAGGACGGCTTCGCGATGCTGCTTCGTGCCATCGACACCTCGCCGTCGTCGCAAGCCGCGCACGACGCCGCAATCGCGGCATCGGCGAAGGTCGCAGACGGAAGCGCACGCTACGTCGCCGCCGTCGAAGCGTTGATCTCGCGCGCGGAGTCCGCGTCGGACACGAAGCTCGCGGGTGGACTCCTGTTGCGACTCGGTTCGACGGTGGCGACGGGTCTGCAGGACGATGAGCGCGCGGTCGCGATCTTCGAGCGCGCGGAGCGATTGCCCGGCGGTGATGCCGGCGAAGTGCTGCGCTCGCTCGAGCAAGTCTACGAGCGCATGCAGAATCGCCCTGGTCAGGAGCGCGTGCTCGCGCGACTCATCGAGATCGAGCAACACGCGACGCCGCGAGATCCGAGCAAAGTGGCCGACGCGCTCTTGCGTCTCGCGGGGCTTCGCCTCACGTCGCCGGAGGGCATCGACGAAGCGTGCTCGCACATCCAATCAGCGGTGATTTTGGTGCCGCCGTCGTCCACGCGCGTCGATCCCATCGTCGAGCGCGCGACGAAGCTCCTCGAAAAGGCGGCCGAAGGGTCGCCTTCGAAAGGCGTGCTCGACCTCTACGAATCGGTCGCGCGGCGGTCGGGGTCACAACAGTCACTCCTCGGCGCGCTTCGCACGCGTGCGATTCACGGAAACGCGAACGGCGCCACGATGCGCGAGGGAGTTGCGCTCGCTCGCGAGCTCGGCAACGCCGCGGCCGCAGAAGACATCCTTCGCCGCTACGTCGAGCTGTCGCGCGAGAGCGACACGGAAAAAAATCATACGGCGTGGGCGTTGCTCACGCTTTCCTCGGTGCTCGAAGAGCGCGGCGAAGGCAACGAGGCCGTCGCGCTTCGTCTCGAAGCCGCC
>JAICXU010000609.1 GCA_025934595.1 Polyangiaceae bacterium
CGCTTCGCGCCGTGTCCGCGATCCCCCAGATTCACCGCACGAAAGGCCCCGCGTGGGGCGCGCTCGCATTCGACGACACGAACAAGCTGCTCGTGCGCACGCTCGCGGGCGTCGTCCGCGTCGACCCGGCGCAAGGCGACGAATCGGCCGCCACCGACGTCGCGACATGGCCGAACGACGTCGTCTCGTCCGACGGCACGCTGCGATTTTTGGAAGCGTACTCGCCGTGCTCGTATGCGCTGCACGCGACGATCGCACCGGTGGGCGCCGCGGAGCTGTCGCTCGACGTGAAAGACGTGCCCTTGCCGATCGAATCGCCGCTCGGCGTGTCGTGCGCGGGCGCGAAAGGAAATCCGGTGCCTGCGATCCCGGTCGCGTGGGGCGCGAACGGTCTCGAGGCCATCGTCGCGCACGAGCCGATTCTATTTGCGGCGGATTGGAAGGGCGCGAGCGCGATCGCACAATTCACGAATCAACCCGCGCCGCACGGATCGCCGCGATCGCCGGACGGCAAAGCGATCTGCTTGCCGACGTCGGCGGGCATCGTCGTGAAATCCGATCGCACGCGCATCTTCAAAGCGCCCGAGCTCGAAGGCGGCTACGGCGAGCTCCGCGATTGCACGGTCGCGAACGACGGCGTGCACGTCGCATGCGTGCGAGGCGGCCGCGCGTTCGTCGGCACGTGGACGCTGCCGTAGAAGAACGACCCGGGCCGAGACCTCGACTAGGCGCAATGCGGCTCGGACAAGAAGGCCAACCGCCAAGACGCAGAGAACGCCGAGTGGATCTGGATTTTGATCTCTTCGATCCTTAATCCTTGGCGACCTTTGCGGCTTGGCGGTTCGCCATTCTTGTGGCTGCCAAGCGAACGGAATTCGACCTAGGCGATAGCGCGGTCTCGCCCTACTCGGTGACTTCGAGCGTGCCTTTCATCGTTTTGTAGTGACCGGGGTACGTGCAAATGTAGGGATATTTCCCGGCCGCCGGCGCCGTGAACGTGACTTCGACGGTTCCGCCCGGCGTCGAGAGCGGCGTGTTCGCGATGATGTCCGGGTCGCCCGCTTTCACGAAGTTCGCGGCCTCGCCCGCGGCCATTCCCGCTGCCGCGACGTCGTCTTCTTTACCCGGCTTCACGAGCACCCAGTTGTGATGCATCGCGGGCGTCGTGCCGTTGTTCTTCAAGATGACGTGCACCTTCTGACCGGCGCGCACCGCGAACGTCGTGGTGTCGTACGCCATCGTGTCGCCGACGGTGCCGATGTTTTGCTCGTACGTGCTCTTGCATGCGGGCAGCACGACTGCGAAGGCGAGCGCTGCGAGAAGTCCCTTTTTCATGACTGCCTTTTTGTGGGTGAATCGTCCGAACGTCAATGCCGAATTGCATGGGATCCCATGCTTTATCGAATCTCCGAAAAAAACGCGGCGGTACGGCTCAGTGATGCCTCGGCGCTTGCGTGCAGAGAATGTCGGTCGTGTCGCGTGTCGATTGCAGGCATTGTGCGCGCGCATCGTGACACGCGACGACGAGGATCCCGTGGTCGTGCAGGACATTGAGCCCCATCCCCAAGCTGCCCACCGCGTGGGCCGGCGTCTCCGCTTCGCAGCCGAGCACGAACGTGAGATCGATGCGGCGCCCTCCGCCGATGACGTCGACCTTCTCTTCTTTTGTTTTCTCGGACGCGCTGCCGCGATCCATCGACGTGACGATCGGCTTCATTCGGTCTGCGAACGACTTCACGAACTCGTCGTCGACGAACGGATCGTCGGGATGCGGCGCGGCCATCGCCGCCATGTAGGTGATGGCTTTCTGCTGCACTTCGAGCGGCGCGTAGATCCCCACCGTCGGGCTCTCTTTCGGCACCGGGCGATCCGGCATCGGATACGACGCGGCGGGGACGGCGTGACTGGCGCTCGTCGTCTCGATTGTCGTGCCCGCATCGAACGGCGCGATCGGCTTCGGATTGTCGCACGCGATCCACGCGAGAGGGACGACGAGCGCGACCACGCGACTCGCTTTGAATCGCGCCATCACGCCGAGAGGGGCGAGCGCTCTGATCATGACGAAGACCTCGGCTCCTGATACCACAGAACACGTGAAATTCGCTGCGTTCGCGTGGGTTGCATTCGCGGGCGCGTTTGCGGTTTCGATGTCATCCGAAGCTCGGGCGGAGGCGCCGTCGCCGCTGAAAGCGCAGCTCGTATGCGAGCACATCGGTGTTGCGGGTCGCGTGCGATGCGACATCGAGGCGCAAGTCGACGACGGCCGCATCGCATGGAGCGACGCGCAGATCCTCGAGATGCCGAAGTTCGCGATCGCGCTGAAGGGCCGCATCGGGCCCGACGACGCGACGGTGAAGACCCCGCTGCGCTGGAGGTTCGCGTTCGGCGTCGTCGCGAAAGAAACAGGAAGTGGTTCGATAAGCGTGCGCGTGCGCGCCGTGCGATGCCGCGAAAATGCGTGCGAAGCGCTCACGACGACAGTGAGCGCGCCGCTCGTCGTCGGCTCGTAAGCCTGGGTCCAGCGCCGAGCGAATAAGAAGATGAACCGCCAAGCGCGGTTTCTCTCTCCTTCACCGTGCGCCGTAAATTTGGCCGGATTTCGTCGCGGCCGGTATCCCGGAGAGATGCAGCTGCCGGGAAAGCTCAGAGGCACCTCGCTCGGTGAGCTTCTCGCCATGCTTCACGGCGCGCGTGCGAACGGAACGCTCGAGCTGAGAGACGGCGATCGCGCGCATCGCGTGTACGTGAGCGGCGGGCAAGTCGTCGCCGTCGAGATCGACGGCTCGAGCACCTCGCTCGGCGACGTCTTGCGATCCGGAAACGCGGTCGACGACGACGTGCTGCGGCGATCGGTGCTTCGCGCGATCGCATCGCGACGACTCTTGGGTGACGTGCTCGTGCGTGATTTCGCCGTGGCGCGAGAAGTCGTGGGCGCGGCTCTGCGAAGGCAGATCGCGCGCCGGCTCGAGCAGCTCGATCGGTTGCAAGATGCACGCATTTCGTTTCGCGTCGCGATTCGGCCTCCGCCGACGGCGCTCCACGACGAGCCGGTCGGTCCCGAGGATTTCCCGTCCGCGAAATCGGGGACGTACGCGGCGCACGATCCACGCGCCGCCGCGCTCGCGACGCTCGGGCTCGATCCGCACGACGTGACCAATCGCGACGTGATCCGGCGCGCGTATCGCCGTCTCGCGAAGACGTATCACCCCGATGCGCATCCGCATGCGAGCGATGCCGAGCGCCGCGAG
>JAICXU010000306.1 GCA_025934595.1 Polyangiaceae bacterium
ACGGCCAAACGCCGCCCCAGAGGCCCACGATGATCGCCACGCCGACGGCGAGCGTCGCTGCTGCGCGCCCCGTATGTCGCACGCTTCGTGTTTGGGTTTCGGGAGATTCGTGAGATGCTCGCGAAACCGAATCTTTCGCGCGTGTGAGATCTGCGCGCTCTGCCGAAGGGGAAATCATGACGGGGTACGACGCGATGATCGAAAGCATACATGCAGCCGGCGGTTACGGCCCGCCCGGCGGCGGAGGATACGGCGGACCTCCCGGCGGCGGCGGTGGAGGATACGGCGGACCGCCCGGTGGCGGACAGCCGCCTGGCGGTGGTGGATTCGGCGGACCTCCGGCCGGCGGTTACGGTGGACCTCCGCCCGGCGGATACGGACCTCCCGGCGGCGGCATGGGAGGTGGAATGGGCGGCGGCTACGGCGGCGGATTCGGTCCGCCGGGCGGCGGATTTCCTCCTCCGGGCGGCCCGATGGGGCCCGGCGCGGGTCAAGACATCAACACGACGTTGCCGATGATCCTCAGCATCGTCGCGATGATCTTCTGCTGCGGCATCAGCTTCATTCTCGGCTTGATTGGTCTCGTCTTCTCCATTCAAGCCGGCAACGCGAAGAAAACGGGCGACATCGAGACCGCACGATCCAAGGCAAAAACAGCCACGATCCTCGCCATCGCCGCGTTCGCCGTCGGCATCGCGCAGAACATCACGTACTTCGTGCTCAATAGCTAGGCCGGGGTCGTCTCACTTCGCCGAGCAGTCGAGCGGCTGCCGCGTTTCGGATCCGAGCATCACGCTCGAACGAGTCGCGGCGGGCGTTCCGGTCCATCGTGCGATCAGCCACGTCGCGGCGTCGAGATCGACCGGCGTCGCCGCCGAGCCGTCACTCGACTTTTGCGTCGACCGCACCTTCGTCGCGGGCAGACGAATTTCCGCCGCCTCGAGGCACACGCGATTTGGAGTCCATCGCACGCGAAGAAGCGCGGGCGAATCGTCGGTCGCTTGCATGTTCGGACCGGCGATCGAAATCCACGGACGCGATGTTTGCACGATCGCGCGCCATCCGCCGTTCGGATCCGTCGCGGGGAGCTGCGCGAGCGCCTTGCACGCGGGATCGCTCGCGAGCGTCATCGTCGACCATGGCGCGAGTGGAGTCGGAGCGCCGCTCGATCCGAAGAGGAGCGCGGGATCTTGCGCGGACGGCGGAGCGCCACCTGATGACGTACGCAAGACCGCGAGCTCGCCGCGCGGCCCGACCGCGATCGCATCCGGGTTCGCAGGATAGAGATCCGTCGATGGCGGAGGCGGCACGTCGTAGAGATCGGCCACGCCGCCCGCCGTCCATTTCATGACATGGCCGGAGCCGTCGCCTTCCACTTCGAGCACGGCGAGCTCGTCAGGACCGAGCGCGGCCGCGCTCGTGAGATACGCGTCGTCGCCGCGTCGCACGCGCATCGTGACTTTCGTGCGACCGCCGTTCGCTCGTAAAATGCCGAGCATTCCGGTCGGTCCGCCGAACACGAGATCCGACGGCGCCACCGGATCGGGCATGAGCACGGGCACGAAGCTCGACACGATCGACGGATCTTCGGCGAGCACGTCGAGCGCGCTGAGACCGACACCACGCGCCGCCGAGACGACCTCGTTCAAACCGAAGCTCGTCTTCTTCACGCTCTGCGTGACGTCGAACGGAGGCACGAACGCGAGCATGCGCTTCAGCGCCATCGGATCTTTGTTCGGGCCCATCACCGTGATGCGATCACCGTCGTCGTTCGAAGTCGCGAATCCGTAGAGGAGCGCGCGCGGAGCGTCGCTGTCGGGCTCGCTCGTCGGATCGCTCGAATGCGGAGGATTCAAGACGATGCGCGCGTAGACGCTGTGAAGATGCTCCTGATCGGAGCTCGTCGACGAAGGCACGCGCGACACGCCGAGGCCGAGATCGTCGGGGCTCGAGTCGGTTCGCGCGATCGCGGACGACGCGATGGTGCCTTCCACGCGACATGCGATCGACGGCGTCGCGGCTTGCGCAAGATGAGGAGCGAGCCCGGCGATCTTCGGAGCCGCGCGGGGGATCGGCGCGACGGGGGCCCAACCGATTCGGTACCACTCCATGAGATCGCAACCGACGGCGGAGCACACGTGCGGCATGATCGCGGATCGCGAGCTTTTCTGATCTTTCACCGGCGCAGCGAGCGGAGACGCGACCTCGAGCCAGTTTTCCCCGCGATCGATCGTTTGCCAAAGACGGCCGTCGTGCATCGCGAGCGCATAGGGTCCCGATTCGGCGACGCGGCCCCCGCGATCGAATTTGAACGGCGAGAGCGTGATCGCGCCGTCGACCGAAACGTCGATCGTCGCGGCATCGACCCATCCGCGAAGCCCACCCGACGGCGTCGATGTCCACGCGCGATCGACGGGCTGCGCGTCGCGGCCGCTGCCGCTATTTCCGCGGAGCGAGCTCGCGTATTCGCCGACGCTCTCGTCCCAGGGTCGGTATTCGCCGGTGCGCGCGTCGATCGTTCCCATTTTCGGCGACTGCACGATCGCGACCGCGCTGCCGTCGGATCGTGGCACCCAGCGAAGCACGTCCGCTTGCGCGCCCGCATCCGAAACCGCTTCGAGGTCGATCTCTTGCCACGTGCCGACGGGCGAGCGCACGCATACGATCTTGTTCGACGCCGTGGAGCTCGAGCACGGTCCGCCGAACGCGAGCGAGCCGTCGTCGCTCGCATAGAAGACGCCCTCGGTGCCGAACGTCTGCTCGATGACGGGTTTGTCGCCGAGCACGTGCGACGCGACGAACGGAGGTCCGCTCGATTGTTGACAGACGAGCAGCGTGTCGTCGTGCGCGTGGATCGCTTCGCACGTCGCGTCGGGCGGAAGCTTTCCGGTCGCGACGTCGAGCAAGTCGCCGGTCATGACATCGACCGTGTCGATGTTTCCATCGTCGACGACGAGCGCCGTGCGGTCATCGAGCGGAACGCCGAGCCGAATCGCGTGACGAATGGGCGCCTCGTATTTGTCGTTCCAGCGAGGATCGCGCGGGCGCAAAAGGAGCGGATCGACCGACGGAACTTTGTCGAACGAGACGAGCGTGCCGCCCGCGTCGACGCGCACGACGTCACCGCGTTGCGACGACGTCTCGATGTAGAGCTCGTCTTCGACGACGCTGACGCCGGACGGGGCGCCCGGAAGTTGATGCGTGACGTCTTGCCAATGCAGGCCCCCGTCGGTCGAGATCATCACGAAGCCGAACTCGGTGATCGCAGCCGCGCGACCATCGGGAAGCGACGCGACGTCGACGAGACCCGGTGGCGTCATCGGCGCGCTCGCGCCCGTGTGCGCGTCGACGTACCAACGTTGACCGTCCGATCCGCGCACCAAAATTCCCTGCGGCCCGAACGAGACCGAAGCAATTTCTTCCGGCAACGTGACGAGCGGATGAAGCGGGCCGTCGAATGTGGGGCTCGTGTAGAGCGCGGTCTGCGTTTGGAACACGAATCCGCTGCCGAGATGCGACGGCATGCGCAGACCTCCGACGATCGCCGGATCGGTCGTCTCGGCTGCCGCGCGAAGCCCCGACGGCGACGCGACGATGCGAAGCCCGTCTTGAATCGCGCCGATGCCGTCGCTCGATCCGCCGAGGGGCACGATGCTGAGCGTGCGAACACCGCTCGATCGCCACGCTTGCGGATCGGCGAGAACGTACATGCGCAGCGCGACCGGCGTGCTCGACGTTTCGGTGACCGTCTCGGCCGACAGAACGTGCGGCGTTTGCGGCGGCGGCAGCTCGTCGTGCGCACATGCGACGAGGCCGAGCACGCTCGCAAAGAGAATGCCTGTCGCTCCGGCCCATGAAGTTCGGCGGGACGGGCGCATCATGACGAGCATACCGGATGGAAACCGCTTTCGCCGGCTTTGTTCCCGTGTTTTCCCCGGATCACCGCGCATGGAACGTCTAAGACGGCCCGCGATGTTCCTCGATCTATGGCTCGGGATCGTGGACGCCCAAAATCGACGAGTAGGCGCGTCGAATTTTGTCCGCCATCGCAGCGTATTGGGAGAGAAGCGACGCGCTCGCGGAGCCCCACGGACCGTCGCGCATGCCGAGCCGGCGCGCCAAAATCGCGAGACCGGGCGCGCCCGCTTCGATCAAGCTGCCGCTCGACCCGTGATGCACGCGCGCGCGTTGCTCGAGCCGCCGGAACATCGCGTATCCCTCGCGAAAAGTAGCGGCGATGGCAGGATCGAGCGCGTTCGCGTGCTCGAGGCGCGCGAGCGCGTCTTCGGTGTCGGCCGTGCGCACACTCGGGTTCAGACCGTGCTTCATCTGCAACCATTGGGTCGCGAACTCGATGTCGGCGAGACCTCCGGCGCCGAGCTTCGGATCGAATCGACCTTTCGCGACTCGCTCACCGGAGAGCTCGCGTTGCATGCGCATGCGGAGCTGATGAAGCCGATCGGCCGGCGGTGCGCCACGCTCGTACGCGGCCGCAGTGGCGATGGCCATGAGACGCGCACCGAGATCGGGATCGCCGGCGCACGCGCGCGCTTTCACGAGCGCCTGGCGCTCCCAACCTTCGGCGCGCTCCGCTTGATATCGCGCGAAACCTTCGAGCGACACGACGAGAAGGCCCTGGCTTCCCGAAGGCCTCAGGCGCGTGTCGAGCTCGTAACCGGGACCGTCGCCGTGCGGTGAATCGAGCAAACGAAGCACGCGCTGCGCGACGCGCACGGCCGCTTCCGCTCTCGGGCCGTCTTCTTCTTCGTGCACGAAGAGAATGTCGAGATCGGATCCGTAGCCAATTTCTCGAGCTCCGAGCTTCCCGAGGGCCACGACGGCGAGCTTCGGTCGCTCGTTTCTCTCCGCCAGCGCGAAATCGACGGCCGCTTCGATCGACGCGTCCGCGAGCGCGGCGAGGACGTGGGAGACCTCGCGAAAATCGATCTCGCCGGCGAGGTCGCACACGCCGAGCTCCATCGTGATGCGACGCTTCGCGCGGCGAAGCGCACCGACGAAGGATTCGACGTCCTCGCGATCCGACATTGCGATTTCTTCGGCGACCGCTCGCCGCGCGCTCTCGATCGTCGGCACGCCGCGCGCGAACACCGCCGCCTCCGCGAGCTCCGGATGGGCGACGAGCGAAGCGCCGAGAAATTGGCTCGCACCGAGGAGACCCACCAAGCGACGGAGCGCGCGCACGTCGCGCGCGAGCGCTTTCGCGTACAGGCTCGGCGTCGTGAGCCG
>JAICXU010000366.1 GCA_025934595.1 Polyangiaceae bacterium
CCGGCGGCGGCGCGCGCATCTTTGCCGACATTCTGCCGATCGAGCACGCTCTCGCCGCGCTCGCGATCGCGCGATGCGCGCCCACGGTCCCGTTCTCGCGTCGCGTCCTCGCGCTCCTCGGAGCCATGGCGTTCGGCTTCGCCGTGCACGAGTCGTTCGACGAGCATCTCCTCGCCGATCGCGACGGCGGCCGTCCCGCGTACGAGCCCGACCTCGCGCGCGAAGCCGGCGTCGATCACGGGCTCTTCTTTTTGGATACCGACGCCTCGTTCAACCTCGCATACGAGCCCGAGGTGACGGCGAGCCACGGCGTGATGGCGGTGCGGCTCCGCAACGACGATCACGACCGGCTCGTCTTCGATGCGCTCGGGCATCCGACGACGCACGTGTATCGATTCGGAAAAGAAAAATCGTCGGTCGAATCGTTTTCGCCCGCGCCGCCGCAATCGGGAAATTGGCGATTCGAAGCGGAGTCCGATTATCCGGCGATCGCACAAGTGGGCGGCCATGCGCTGCCGGCGTGGGTCAATGGAAGTGGCGCGTCGCAAGATCGCGTGCTCGAGCTCACGCCGGATGGCGACGGTATCGCGTCGGCCGAGATCGAGCTGCCGCTGCCCCCGCGCGAGCCGAGCGAGTTCGGGACGCTGGCGAAAGGCGAGCACCTGTCCGATTGGCGCGTCGAGCCCACCGTCCTCGTGGCAGGAACCGGAGGGTCAGGCACCCTTTCGCTCTATCTTTTTCCCGCGAAGCCGGGCGAGCCCGCGAGCGCGTTTCCGAGCGGAGATCCGGCCGCCGTCTGGACCTGGTCGGACGACGCACCGAAGCCCCCGACCGGCGCGAGCCCCGCACGAGGGCCCGCAAAACCGAGCGCGCACGTGCAAAGGCTGGAAGCGAAAAAGCTCGAGTCGAAGGACGCCGACCTCGGCGCCGCACGGGTCGATTCGTTTCGCGCACGGCTCGTGCTGACGGCCTCGGGCGGCCCCGTCTCCCTCGACAAAACGATGTTCTTGAAGGTCGCGCGGTAGACCGCCCTACATGTAATTTACACATAAAAACAGACGTAAAAATAAGGACCGTTGACCGATCGCCGAGACCAGTGTTACCGGTTTTTTATCGCCTATTCGTTTCGTGAAGGGTTCGTGGGGGGAAGCGCGCCGACGCGCAGAACCAGTCTGGACGCGACCACGCTTGGTCGCTAGTCAATGCGCGCATGCTGCGCGCTCGGGGTAAGGGGCATGACGAAAAGCGAGCTAATCGACGCCATGGCGGAAAAAAACGCGCTCACGAAAGCGCGCGCCGAGCTCGTCGTGAACTGCATCTTCGATTCGATGGCCGAGGCGCTGCTGAAAGGCGAAGGCATCGAGATTCGAGGATTCGGGAGCTTCACGGTGAGGCCGTACAAACCGTATTCGGGGCGCAATCCGCGGACGGGAGCGCCCGTCGAAGTTCCGCCGAAGCGGCTGCCGTTCTTCCGCGTCGGCAAAGAGCTGAAGGAGCTCGTGAACGCGAGCCGCGCGCAGTTCGCGATCACCGGCGGCGATGATCCGGACGACGACGAAGACGACGAGGACGACGCCGAAGCGGGCGAATGAGACCTAGGCGCTGGGCGTAGAGCCGTTCGGTTGCGAAGACGAACCGCCAAAACGCCAAGGAGAAGATCTGGATTTTTGGATCCATCGATCCGTGGCGGCCTTTGCGTCTTGGCGGTTTCTGTCTTTCATTTGTTTTGAGGTAGAGTGCGGCGGATGGCATTCGCGCCGGTCGCCGAGCAGATCGCGCTTCTTTCGCGCGGCGTCGTCGACTTTCACGTTCGCGCGGAGCTCGAGAAGAAGATCGAGGCTTCGGTCGCGAGCGGCAAGCCTCTTCGCGTGAAGGCAGGCTTCGATCCGACGCGTCCGGATTTGCACGTCGGCCATGCCGTTTTGCTGCAGAAAATGCGGCAATTCCAGGATCTCGGGCACACCGCGATTTTTCTCGTCGGCGACTTCACGGCGATGGTCGGCGACCCCACGGGCCACAACGAGGCGCGCCCTCGCCTCTCGCGCGAAGACGTGCGCAGCGCGGCGAAGACGTACATCGATCAAGCGTTCAAGGTGCTCGACAGAGATCGCGTCGAGATTCGCTACAACACCGAATGGCTCGACACGCTCCGCGCGAACGACGTCGTCGAGCTGATGGCGAAGATGACGGTGTCGCGCATGCTCGAGCGAAAGGATTTCGCGAAGCGCTTCGAAGAAAATCGCGCCATCTACCAACACGAATTTTTGTATCCACTTCTGCAAGGCTACGACTCGGTCGCGCTCGAGAACGACGTCGAGCTCGGCGGAACCGATCAGCTCTTCAACTTGCTCGTCGGTCGCGATCTCATGCCGAAGTACGGCAAGGCCCCGCAGGTCGTGATGACGACGCCCATCCTCGAAGGCCTCGACGCGAAGCCCGACGAAAACGGACACATCGTCGGGAAAAAAATGAGCAAGAGCGCCGACAATTACATCGGCTTCCACGACGAGCCGGCCGCGATGTTCCGCAAGGTCATGCAAGTGCACGACGTCGTGATTTGGCGGTATTTCGAGCTTCTTTCGCAAAAATCCAACGCCGACATCGCCGCGCTCAAAGCCGCGGGCGATCCGCTGAAAGCGAAGCGGGAATTCGCGCGCGAGCTCATCGTCCGTTTCCGCGATGCCGATGCGGCGAAGCACGCCGAGTCCGATTTCGACAAAGCGTACGTGCAGGGCGACGTGCCTGCCGACGTGCCGAGCATCGACGTCGTCACCGACGGCCCCACGCTGTGGATCGCGAAGGCGCTCTCCGCCGCGAGCCTCGTGAAATCGACCGGCGAAGGCAAACGACTCGTCGAGCAAGGCGGCGTCGAGGTCGACAGGGCGCGCGTGACCGACGCGCAGCTGCAGCTCGAAAAGGGAAAGACGTTCCTCTTGCGCGTCGGCTCGAAGAACCGGAAGTTTTGCCGCGTCACCGTGCGATGAAGGCGAAAGCCTCCGCGCTCGCGTTCTCGACCGCGCTCACGCTGATCGCCTCGTGCGGGCCTCCTGCGAAGGCGCCGCCGCCCCCGCCTCCTCTTCATCTCTCGCCGACCACGGATCTCGCGCCCGCCGCGGCGCTCACGTTTTTGATCGACGCGAAGCCGCGCGCGATTTTTTCACGCGTCGACGCCGCACATGCGATCGCCCAAGTCGCGGGCGATGCACAATTTCGCCATTTTCAGGCCGAAAACGCAGGCGTCGACCTGCGCGAGCTCGAAGAGCTGGTCGTCGCGAAATATCCGAAGACGACGCTCTACCTCGCACGAGGCACGCTCGATCCGGCGCGAATCGAGCAGACATTTTCGCGGACGATCGACATCGAAGGTCGCGGGGTCGATCGAAGCGCGGACGCGCTCGGGACGATCACGCGCACATGGGGGACATCGCCGTCGAACGAGCCTACGCAGATCGCGATCTTCGGACGCGAGGTCGTCGCGATCGAACGCGGACAATTCGGACCTCTCCGAACCGCGGAGCTCTTCGCGGAAGAACGCTTGAAGCGCGCGTCACCGGCCCTTCGCACCGATCCGCTCGCGCCGGTCGCCGCGCGTTTCGCCGATGCTCCGTTCGTCGCGTATGCAGCGGGGCCCTTCGAGGATGCGTGGAAGCATGCGCTCGGAGGTTTGCTCGCCGCCGCCACCGCCGCCGCGGTCGGGGCTCGCTTCGTCGACAGCGATCACGGCCACGACGGCGACCGCATCGCGATCACGATCGCGCTCTACGGCTCTTGGGGAAATGATGCGGATGCGGCGGTTTCGCGCCTCTCCGCCGCGCTGCATTTGCTCCAAGAAAGCGCGATCGGAAAGCTCTGCGGCGTCGACCACCCTGCGATCGGCCCGTCACCTCGCGCCACGAGCTCGGAAATCGCCGTCGATCTGACGGTGGACGCCGAGGCTTTGTTTCGTGGCCTCCGCGATGCGACCAGCGGAAGCGCAGGCGAAATTATGGGTGTTTTTGGGGAATAACACGGCAAATTTCGTGGTTATCGATGTTAGAGCCATGCGTACGTCCGTTCGAGCAGTGCCCCGCCGCCATCCCGTCCCCGTCAAAAAGCCGATCACGCAAAAGGTGACGCGAAAGGCGCCGTCCTCGAAGCCGCCCCCTCGGACGCTCGGAGCCGTGGCCGCCACCGCCGTCATTCCGATCGTTCCGCTTCGTCCGGCGGTCTCCTTCAAGGTCGGCGACAAATGCGTGCATCCTGCACATGGCGTCGGTGTCATCGTCTCGATCGACCAGCTCGATCTCGGCGGCACGAAGGGCGATTTCTACAAGCTGCAGATCATCGACAACGGGCTTCGCCTTCTCGTCCCCGTTTCCGCGACGACGCAAGCCGGCCTTCGTCCGATCATGAGCAGCCGCGAAGCCGATCGCGTGATCGAGACGTTGAAAGCGCCCGAGGTCGCCGTCGACGTGCAGCCGTGGTCACGACGGTTTCGCCTCTATACCGAAATGGTGAAGAGCGGCATCGCGATCGAAATCGCAAAGGTGCTCCGCGACATCTCGCGTCTTCGTTCCGACAAAGATCTCAGCTTCGGTGAGCGACGTCTCCTCGATCAAGCGCGCAGCTTGCTGCTCAAAGAGCTCGCGCTCGCGAAAAATATTTCGGAAGACGAAATGAGCGCGAAGCTCGCGAAGATGTTCGACGAGAGCGAGTCGCTCGAGCTCGAG
>JAICXU010000021.1 GCA_025934595.1 Polyangiaceae bacterium
CCAACATCGCTTTGAGCTTCGCGCCCGCATCCTTGTTTCCGTAGAAGCTGCATTGATCGAGCGGACCTTTGAAGCCGCTCGCATCGCACAGCGCCTTGTAGAATTGGAATTGATAGATGCGCGCCAAGAAATAGCGAACGTAGGGGACGCTGCCTGCGACGTGCATCTTCGCGCCCGGATCGAAATCGTCTTCGGTGCGCGGCGAGGGCGGCGCGATGCCTTGGTAGGTCTTCGTCATCGCCCACCACGCGGCGTTGTATTGGTCCTTCGGAATTTTTCCGGAGAACACGTCCCACCGCCATTTGTCGATGAGGAGGCCGAACGGCAGGAAGGCGACCTTGTCGAGCGCCATCTTCATCTGCTGATTCACGCGTTGATGCTCGGCCTTCACCTCGTTCGCTTCGTTCGAGCGCGGCAAGAGGCCCATTTGCGTGAGGTAGCCCGGCGTGACGCTGAGCGCGATCGTGTCGCCGATGGCCTCGTGGAAGCCGTCGTTCGCGCCGGCTTGGAACAAGATCGGAAGCTTGTAGTAGCTCTGGAAATAGAACGAGTGACCGAGCTCGTGATGCAGCGTGATGAGATCTTCTTCCGTCGGCTGAATGCACACTTTCAGCCGCAGATCGTCGCTCCACGTGACGTCCCACGAGCTCGCGTGACAGACGACGTCGCGATCTCTCGGACGCGTGAAGAGCGAGCGCTCCCAAAATGTTTTCGGCAAGGGATCGAAGCCGAGCGACGTGAAGAAGCTCTCGCCCATCTTCACCATGTCGGTGGGTGACGTCTTCTTCGCGACGAGCGTCTTGGAGACGTCGAGCGAGCCCGCGTCCTTGTAGGGCTCGACGAGATCGAAAATGTTGTTCCACTCCTGCGCCCACATGTTGCCCGTGAGCTCGGCGGGGATCGGCGCGTGGTCGGGGACTTTGTCCTTGCCGTATTTTTTCTGCAGCTGCGCGCGCACGTAACAGTGGAGCTCCTCGTAGAGCGGCTTCACTTGCTGCCAAAGGCGCTCGATGTCGGCTTCGAAATCGGCGGGCGGCATGTCGTAGCTCGAACGCCAGAGCGCGCCGAGATCGTCGTAGCCGATCGATTTCGCGCCTTGATTTCCGAGCTCGACGTAGCGCGCGTAATCCTTCTTGATGGTCTTGCCCATCGCGTGCCAGCCGGTCCAGGCTTCGACGAGCTCGTCGTAATTGCGGCTCTTCGCGAGCGTCTTCGAGAGGTCGTCGAGCGTCTCGCACTTCTCTTTTTTCGTCTTCTTGTCGGTGTGGCAGTACTTCGCCTTGCCGTAATCGCTGAGCATCTCGATCTCGATCTTCGCGAGCTCCTCGCGCGCTTTCGGATCGCTCGGCGCCGGCACCGTCTGCGAGAACGTGAGAAGCGTGAGCTTGCGCGCGACGTCGTCCGGCAGCTTTCCCGCTTTCAGGAGCGGCGCGAATCGTTGCGCACGACGAATCGCTTCGGTGACGTACGCCGCGGTCGCTTCTTCGCCCGCCGCGGCGAGCGCTTCCGTGTCGTCGGTGATGAAATTTTCCTGCACCCATCCCGCGCGATCGCGGGCGACCCAAAGCTTTCGCAAATTCGTCTCGACGTCGGCGACGAACGCCGCCGCTTCTTCCGGCGTCGCCGGACCTTCGGCCGGAGCCGGCGGCGTCGCTGCTGCAGTCGTCGGCGGGGGAGCGCCCGGGCCGCTCGGACAGGGTCGAACGTCGGCATTGCCGCCGCCGCACGCGAACGAAAGCGGCGCGAGCAGAACGAAGAGAGGAGCGAGCGAACGAAGAGCCTGCGATCGAGATTTCACGCGCGCATTTGAATCACGCCGCGGCCAGGTGTGTCGAGCGCTTACTGACGCCGATCCATGCCGAGGCGGGCGACGCTCAGGCGAGCTCGACGAGCAGCGTCGGAATGAGCTCGGACACGGTCGGGTGAATGGGTACCGCCCAGCGATACGTCGGGTAGGGGACCTTCGCGTGGATCATGTCGAGCACGCCGTGAATGGCCTCGTCGCCGCCGGGGCCGAGGATCGCCGCGCCGAGAATTTCTTTCGTGTCGTCGTCGACCACGATCTTCATGAGGCCGGTCGTTTCGCCCTTTTCGACCGCGCGTCCGACGCGTGTCATCGGCCGCTTGCCGACCTTCACGTTCTTCCGCTGCTTGCGCGCTTCCGTCTCCGTCATGCCGACGCGGCCGAGCGGAGGATCGGTGTAGAGCGCGTAGCCGACGACGCGCTCGCTCACTTTGCGCGATTCGCCGTCGAGCAAGTTGGCGGCGACGATCTCGAAATCGTTGTAGGCGGTGTGCGTGAACGCGCCGCGTCCGTTGCAATCGCCGAGCGCGTCGATGTGCGGCACGTTCGTGCGAAGGAATTCGTCGACCACGATGTACCCGCGAGCGTCGGTCTTCACTCCGGCTTTTTCGAGACCGAGATCGCCGGTGTTCGGCTTTCGACCGACGGCGACGAGCACGTGGGACGCGGCGATTTCTTTCTTGCCGGCCGCGCTGTCGATCCGAACGAGGGCCATTTTCCCCTGCTTTTCGAAAGAAACGGACGCGCCCACGAACACGTCGATGCCTTCCTTCTCGAAGAACTCTTTCACGCACGCCGAGATCTCTTCGTCTTCCCGCGCGATGAGACGCGGCATCTTCTCGACGACGGTGACCTTCGCGCCGAAGCGACGGAACATCTGCGCGAACTCGAGGCCGATGTAGCTGCCACCGATGACGACGAGATGCTCGGGCACCTCCTCGAGCTCCATGATGCTCGTGTTCGTGAGCACCTCGATGCTCGCGAGACCAGGCAGGTCGGGGATGAGCGCGCGACCTCCGATGTCGAGGAAGATTTCTTTGCCCGTGATGCGGCGATCGTCCACGACGACGTCGTGCGCCGATTCGAAGCGCGCGTGCCCGTGGATCGGCTCGCAGCCGTTCATTCCGCGGATCCATTTCTCGACGCCCGTCGTCGCGTTCTTCACGACGAGGTCTTTTCGCGCCTTCACTTTCTTCATGTCGACGCGGACGTCTCCGGCGATCGCGACACCGAAATCGGACGCGCGTCTCGCGAGATGGGCGGCATACGCGCTGGCGACGAGCGTCTTCGTGGGTATGCAGCCCGTGTTCACGCACGTGCCGCCCCATTTGTTCCGCTCGACGTAAGCGACGGTTTTTCCCGCCTTCGTGAGCCGATTCGCGAGCGCGGGACCAGCTTGTCCCGCGCCGATGATGATGCAGTCGAAAGATGTTTTCATGGCTCGGTTTCGCTCATTCTCAGGGAGGTGGGTACGTCGTCGCGGGCGAGCGAGCATGACGCGACGACGTCGACGTCGCGCTGCAGACGGCGCCGGAAATAGCCATGATCATGGCGATGACCACGATCATCAAGCGCAGCATCATGAGGCCGCCGCGCGCCGTTCGCGTTCCGCCCTGAAACGGTGTGATGACGCCCGCGAAATCACCTCGGAGCTCCAGCGATTGCTTGCTGGCCGCGAGCGCTTGCGGAATCAAAACGTCGGTCGCAGGCGTGACGTCTTGCAAGCGCCGAACTGCGGTGCCGATCGCGATGACCTCGATGAGACCCGGCGAGAGCTCGCGAATGGTGAGGCGATTGCCGATGACGCGCTCCGCTCCAATCTGCTGCGCCTCGCGCCGAATCAGCTCGAGACAATTTTCGCGCGCGCGATACACGAGCTCGGTGACCTCCGGCAGCTCGCCGCGCGACAGGCTCTGGAAGATCGTGCCGATACCCGCGGCCAAGCCGAGCGAGTAGACGCTCGTCGCCATCAAGAGGCGCATCGGTCCGTAGCCCATCTTCGCGAGGCTCCACAATTCTTCGCCCGTGAGCTCGCTCGTGACGATGGTGCCGTGCTGGACGCCGAGCTTTGGGTTCGTCGATGCGGTGCCGGTCATGATGAGCTCGAGAATGCCCGGGCTGAATGGACGAAGATCGGTCCGCACGTCGACGACGGCGTTCGCGCCCGCTTGCATCGCTTCGTATTCGAGGCGTTGCAACGCCATGTGACGAATGCCGTTGTAGAGATCCGAATATTCTTTGACCTCGCCACGCGACAGCGTGCGCAGGCCGCCGGTGAGACCGCGTCCGAGGCCGAGCGCGTACGCGACATTTCCCATCACGAATTTGTGCGGCGTGTATCCGGAATCGAGATGACAATAGAGCTCGGTGCCGCTCACCGCCGCAGAAAAGAAGGGGTTTCGTGCATGCTCTTGGCCGGCAAGGACGCTCGTGCCCTGGGCCAAAAATTCCGTGTAGCTTGCAAGTGTTTTCAGCTCCGTCGTGACGCCGACGATGCCGGCGGCGCCGTGACGTTGCGCTTCTTGTTCCATCCGCGCGATCGCAGCGTGGCGACCTTCGGAGATCATCGAGGTGATCGATCCGACCTCGCCGCCGGCCAGGCTCTGGAGCGACGAGCCGATGGATCCGCCGACGCCGAGCGAGCGCACGCTGTTGCCGACGGTGATTTCGCCGGGCGAGAGACCTTTGAGCGCGAGGCAGAAGATTTCGTTGCCGGAGAGAGCGCTGATGAGCATGAGCCGACACTAACAGGATACGAAGGCGAACCGCCAAGCCGCCAAGACACCAAGGACAAGGTTTGAATTTTCGATCTTCGGCGGCCTTTGCGGCTTGGCGGTTCTTTCTTTCGCTACAATCATTCGCATGCGCGTTTGGCCAGCTTTGTTTTTTCTCGTTGCCTGCGCTCATCAAGACGCTCGCTCGCCGGGCGATGGCGCGAGTGACGGGTCCGTCCAAGTGAAGGTCGTCTACGAGAAGATGCCGGACGGATCGATCAAGAAGACGACGATCACGACGCGCACGGTCGGGGCGCCGCCGCCTTCCGATCGTCCGGCCGATCCGTACCCGAGCGACGCGCTCGTGAAATACAACGTCGAGCGCGTGAACGCGTATCGCGCGCAAGGCGGGCTCCCTCCTCTGAAGTACGACGCGAAGATGAGCTCGTTCGCGCGGAAGGGATCAGAGGAGCTCTCGGAAGATCATACGCCCCACGCGCACTTCCACGATCACATCGAGGGCGCGTCCGGCTTCGGCTCACGATCCGCGGAAAATCAAGGCGATCCAAGCGGCGTGCCCGCGCTCGATGCCGACGCGAAGAAGAGCGGCAAAAAACAAATCGACCTGATGCTCAAGCTCATGATGGACGAAGGACCCGGCGGCGGGCACTACGACAACATCATGAACGGGCACTTGCGGCGCATCGGCATCGGCCTCGTGTATGCGGGCGGCAAGCTCTATCTCACGAACGATTTTTCCGACTGAAGGGTTGCGGTTTCGTGCCTTGGTTCTCCCTGCGAATGGCGCTACACCATTTGCCCATGACCACCTCGTCGGAAATCGAGAAGGCGCCCGAGCCCAAGACCGAATCGAAAGAGGAACGGGAGGGCGAGAAAAAAGGGGAGGCGAAAGCCGACGCACCGAAAGGCGACGCGACCAAGAAACCCGTCGCGCCCGAGAAAGAGCTCACGATGCAGGAGACGCTCGCGCGCATGCGCACGGCGTTCCGCAAAGTGGGCGCGCCTTCGTACGAGCAGCGCATGCACGCGCTCGATCGCATGGAGAAGATGATCCTCGGGCACAAGCACGACATCGCGAAAGCGATCTCGGAAGACTTCGGCAATCGATCGAAGCACGAGTCGCTCCTCGCCGAGGTCTTCATCACTCACGGCGCCATCAAGCACGCGCGCGAGCACCTTCGCGAGTGGATGGAAGTCGAGCCGCGCGACACGAACCTCGTCTTCATGCCGGCGCGTGTGGAGCTCATGCCGCAGCCGCTCGGCGTCGTGGGCATCATCGCGCCGTGGAACTATCCGGTGCAGCTCGCGCTCTCGCCGCTCGCGGCCGTTCTTGCCGCGGGCAATCGCGCGATGATCAAACCGAGCGAGCTCGTCCCCGCGACGAGCGAGCTGCTCAAGAAAATCGTCGCCGAGCATTTCGATCGTGACGAGGTCGCGGTCTTTCCGGGCGGCGTCGAGGTCGGTGCCGAGTTCGCGAAGCTAGCGTTCGATCATCTCGTTTTCACCGGCTCCACGCGCGTCGGCAAGATCGTCATGCGCGCGGCCGCGGAGAACCTCGTCCCCGTGACTCTCGAGCTCGGCGGAAAATCTCCGACGATCGTCGGCGAGGATTTCTCGGTCCAAGACGCGGCCACCACGATCGTGAACGGCAAGCTTTTCAATGCCGGTCAAACCTGCATCGCGCCGGATTACGTCATGGTGCCGAAGGCGAAGCTCGAGCCGTTCGTCGAGGCTTGCAAATCGGCGATCGCGAAGATGTATCCGCGCCTCGCCGACAACGGCGACTACACGTCGATCGTGAACACGCAACATTACGATCGCCTGAAGGGCTACTTGGCCGATGCGAAAGAAAAGGGCGCGAAGATCGTCGAGGTGAATCCCGCCGGCGAGAAGCTCGACGAAGCGAAACGAAAGCTCGCGCCGACGCTCGTCGTGTCACCGGGTGAAGACACGACCGTCATGCAGGAAGAAATCTTCGGACCCATCCTGCCGATCAAGACCTACGACAAGCTCGAAGACGCGATCGACTACGTGAACGATCATCCGCGCCCGCTTGCTCTCTATTTCTTCAGCCACGACGCCGAGCAGATCGACGAGGTGCTCGATCGCACGGTGTCCGGCGGCGTGTCGATCAACGCGACGATGATGCACATCGCACAAGACGACTTGCCGTTCGGCGGCGTCGGGCCTTCGGGCATGGGGCACTACCACGCGAAAGAAGGCTTCGACTCATTCTCGAAGAAGAAGCCGGTCTTCTATCAAGGCCGCATCAACGGCTCGGCGATCATGCGACCGCCGTACGGGAAGGCGATCGACTTTCTGATGGGGCTTCTCATCGGGAAGTGAAGTCGAAGGTCGAAGGAAGGTCGGTTGCGCGTTCCTTCTTCGCCTGCTAAAGCGTCACTCATTCATGAGTTACGCACGTTCGCGGCTGATTTTTGCAGGTTTTGTGATGGTGGCATCGTCGGCCTGCAGCGCGGGCAGCGAGGAGGCGATCGACTCGTCGCGCGCGGCTTCGCTCGGCGTGCCCGGCGTTCCGAACGCGCCCGACACGCAATGCAACGTCGTGCTCCGCGACATCGCCGTTCCCGAAAATCGCGGCGGCGTCGAAACGAATTGTACGGGCGCGAGCGGAGCGCTCACGTGCTGGGTCGTCTTCGAAGGTGATCTCGACGTCTCGTCGGCGGCCGTCACGGAGAGCGACGCGCCGTTCGTCTTTTACCAATCGGGAACCGATCCGAGTTGGTACCAGTCCGCAGCGGCGACGAAGGTCGATGGCGCCGGCAAGGGAATGCAGCGATATCACTTCTCGCTCACGCATCACACGGCGCTTCAAGACGAGGTCTATCCGACGATCCAAGTCAATCCATTTTTGCAGACCACGCTCGGCACGCGCCTCTTCGACCACAACACGTCATCCGGCAACACCGTGCTCGACGCGGAGAACGATTGGTCGTTCACGGCCAACGCGAGCACATGTGATGCGCCGCCGCCGAACGCGGTCGCCACGGTGTGGTTCAACACGGGCTGGACCGAGACCACCGCCGGCGTCTTCGCGCAAAGCGGCAAGCTCGACGTCGAATACGATTTGAATCGCATGCCGCAATGCCTTCACGTGTGGACCGATGGCGTGCCGGCGTGGAACACCGAAGCGTACGCGCGATTTTCGCCGGGCAATCAGCTCGTGCATGCGTCGGTGCGCGGCAGCTACGACGCGACGAAGGACACGTGGTCGAATCAGGCCTTCGACACCGACATTCCGAGCGACGCGACGTCGGTCGCGCTCTGGTTCGAGACGTCGGGCGATGGCTGCGCGACGAGCTGGGACTCGGACTACGGCCAGAACTACGTGTATTCCATCCAGCACTGATTTCGGGACGTCGGATGCGATAAGCTCCGCGCGCCCATGCGCATCCTCGTCACGTTGTGCGGACTCGCGCTGCCGCTCGCCGTCGCTGCTCGCGCCGACGCACAAGCGCGTCCACGCATCGCGCGCGCGAACGAAACGTACGTGCTCATCGAAGGACCGAAAACGGCGACGCTCGAGATGCTCGTCGGCGCGGAGTTTCGCGCCGTGTGCGCGGCCCCTTGTGATCGGCCGTTCCCGATCGGGCAGACGTATCGCATCGCCGGGGAAGACGTGCACACGTCCGAGCCGTTCGCGCTGCAGGGCACATCCGGATCGACGACCGTGCTGCACGTGAACGACACGAAACGTCACACGGGATCGCTCGTCACCCAAGGCGGCGTGCTCGTCACGTTGGTCGGCGGCCTGATTTTGGTGGGCGGCGTGTTCGGCTCATGCTCCGAGAGCAGCGACGCATGTAGCCAGTACCGATGGCTCACCGTCACGGGCGGAGCGCTCGCTGCGATCGGTGTCGCAACGATCGTCACCGGCATCGTGATGATGGCGCAAGGCTCGCACGCGGTCGTCGATCAGAACGCGCCCGAACCGGTTTCGACGTCGCCGGCGAAGCCGCAAAATCAGGCTTTTTTGCGTGAATCCGATAGGCCCGAGCCACGACTGCCCGCGTCATCGACGAGCACCCTCTTCTCGTTTTCCTTCTGACGATCATCACCGCCATGACGCGCTCGTCATGTAGGCCGCTCGGCTCCGTGCGCCCGCGTCACACTTTTCGGCGCGCCTGCGTTGCCCTGGCCGCGCAAACATGACGGGCGCCCTGCGTTGAACGCGCATGCATCCTTGCGGAGATGCGTGCGAAAGCTCATTGTTTAATGTGGCCCGACATATCGCTCGGGCCGTCACAGCCGGGAGACCTCGTCGAACGGTTGCGACCCCGTGACGCACGCGTGACCGGGTCGGTTCTTGCAAACGGTATCGTAGACGTCGAAGAAGGCGCGGAGCCCTGCACACGTAAGAAGGACGCGAAAAATGGACTCGGTGGTTCGGACGATCGAAGGGACGGGCAAAGCTCGGGAGAGCTTGCTGGTCTTGTCCGATGTCCACCTCGGGAGCGACCTCAACGTGCAGGCGCTGACGACGGGATTCGGACGTCGATCGAAACGCGTCGACGACGATCTCGTTCGCTTGCTCGAGCATTATCGCAAGACGCGGCCGGCCGGCTCGCGTTGGCGCGTCGTCATCGCGGGTGACTTCATCGACTTCATCGGCATGGCCATGCCCGCCGGCGACGCGAAGCTCGAGACCGAGCTGAATGAAGAAGAGGTCGAGCACGGCGTCGGCAACGCCGAGGATCACGCGTACTGGAAATGGCTCCGCGTGCTCGAGCGTCATCCGAACGTGTTTCGCGCGCTCGCGGGATTCATCGCCGACGGTCACGCGATCACGATCGTGCACGGAAATCACGACGTCGAGCTCTACTGGGACAAGGTCCAGCGAGGCATCCGCGAGACCTTGATTGCGCACGCGGAACAACTCGGATCGCGTGCAACGCCGGGCGATCTCGATCTTCGCATCGAGTTTTGTCCCTGGTTTTTCTACCAGCAGGGCGTCGCGTACATCGAGCACGGACATCAATACGATCCGCTCTGCGCGACCGACACGATCATGGCGCCGCTCTCTCCGCTCGATGCGCGTCGCATCGCGCGCGGCTTCTGCGAGGTGTTTTTGCGCTACGTCGTGCGTCCGACGCGCGGCATTCGCGAGCACGGTCATGAGCACACGGGCATCGTCGATTATCTCCGCATGGGCATGCGTCTCGGGATCGGTGGAGGCCTCACGCTCGGCATTCGATTCGTGCAAGCGATCCTCGAGCTCATTCGAGTGCAACGAGGATTTCTCACCGACGCCGCGCGCGCGTTGAAAGTCGAGAACGAGCGACGCATGGGCGAGCTCGCGGCGAAGACGAGGCTCGGCGTGGACCGCCTGCGTGAGCTTGCCGCGCTGCAAGTGCCGCCTGTCACGCGCTCGATCGGCGGAATTTTGGCGAGCCTCCTCATCGATCGGCTCGCGGTGGCGCTCGCGGCGATCTCCGCGCTGCTCGTCCTCGTTCCGCTCGCCATTCATCGTCACGCTGCCCACGACGGCGGCGAGGCATGGATGGCCGCGTCGATCGCGATCGTGCTGGCGGCGTGGATCACGTCGCATCTCGTCATGTCGGCGCGCCGGAAGGTCGATCCTGCGCTCGACATGGCCGAGCGCGCGACGAAGCTCGCGAAGCTGTTCCCCGCCGCGTTCGTCGTGATGGGCCACACGCACGCGCCGCAGCGCCAAGCGATCGACGAAGGTCGCTCCACGTACATCAATCTCGGATCCTGGGACGAGGACGAGATGACCGACGCCGACCCGATGCCGTACGAAGCCGCGCGAACGCATCTCGTGATTCATCCCGCCGAAACGGACGAAGCGGCGCCCGTCGCCGAGTTCTTGAAGTGGGACTCGAACGAGGGGCCGCGCAAGTTCTCCGCGTGAGCAAAACGTGAAGTAAGCTCTGTCGCGTGAAGGCCCATCCTTCGATCTTGCGCGTCGAGACGCGCCCGCGGGCGTTCGTCGACGTGACGAAACGCGTCGAGGACGCCGTGCGCGAATCCGGCGTAAAAAACGGCATTTGCGCGATCTTCCTTCGTCACACGAGCGCGTCGATCGTCATCCAGGAAAACGCCGATCCCGCCGTGCTGCGCGATCTCCAAAAATGGATGAGCAAGGTCGCGCCCGAGAGCGATGTCTACGAGCACGACGCGGAGGGCGACGACGACATGCCTGCGCACCTTCGCACGGCGGTCACGAAATCGAGCGAATCCATTCCGATCGTCGACGGCCGTCTCGCGCTCGGCACGTGGCAGGCGATTTACGTCTGGGAGCATCGCGCGCACGCTCACACGCGTGAGCTCGTCGTCCAGATCTTGGGCGTCTAGCGCTAAAGCGAGTCGTTGTCGCCGTCATCACCCGATTCGCGATTCGGAACGGCGCCGACGTCGCCGTGGACGATCGCATTGTAGAGCTCGAGCGCTTCTTCGAGCAGGAACGGAAGCTTCGTCGCGCGCGCGCCGGGATCGAGCCCGTAGAGGTCTTTCACTCTCGCGCGCACGCTGCCCGACGATTTCCGGACCTCCGTCATCTCATAAAGAGACTTCGAGAGCTCGCGCACGATCGTCTCGAGCTCACCGCGATCGAGCCAAGTGCCGTGAGGCCCGCAGCGATCGACCTCGACGTCGGTGCCGGGCAGAACGAACGAGACCATCGCCGTGCCGCACATCGGACACGGCGGGCTCGCTTCATGAGGTGGGAACGGAGCCTCCGCAGCCTGCGCGGCCTGCTCGCTCATTTGGATCGACTCCGGATCGAGATACGCGATGACCTTGTTCATGGTCTCCGCCTCCATCCAGATTCCCCCGCAGTGATTGCAGGGGTAACCGACGACCGTCGTCGCGCTGGCGATCTCGAGCTGCTCTTTGCACTGCGGGCAATATGCGATTTGGTCTCGGTTCATGAGACACCTGCGGCGGCGCGATCGAGATATTCGTCGACGGCCTGGAAAATCTCGGCGTTTCCGTTTTGCGTGTAAGATGCAAGTTTCTCTTCGCACGCGGGAATGGCGGCGATGAAATCGGCGACCGTCTTCGGATCTTCGAGGCTCGGCGCGTACTGGCCGAAGCCCTCGCGTTCGAGATAGCGGCCGTTCAACACTTGCTCGAATTGTCCGCCGACCGGGACGCTGAGCATCGGCTTTCGCAAGTAGACCGCCTCGCCCATCAACGTGAAGCCGCCACCGGCGATGACGCCGCGCGCGCTCGCGAGATCTTCGATGAAGCCCGCTTCGCTGAAGGGGCGGTAGCGAAGATTTCCCTCGACTTGCTCTTCCGTGATCGCGCGGCGCATGCCGTAGATGCGGCACTCGAGGCCCGTCTTCGCGAGCGTGTCGGCGAGGCCGGTGTTGCCCTCCGCGGTTTGGTAGACGAGCAGGTGATCGCCGCGCGTGCGCTTCGCCGCCAAAATTTCCGGACGCAAAATCGGCGGAAAAAGCCGCGTATTGTCCTTGCGGAGCGGCGGCCGAAAAAAAGTCGTGATGAAATATTCGTCGCAGAACGGCAGCTTGGATTTCACGAATGCGCGCGTGAATTCGAAGCTCGCTTTTTGGCCTTCGAGGATCTGCTCGTCGTGCAGGCATCGGTTGATGACCTGCATGTTGTCGATGCTCAAGATCGGAAGGCGATGCGTCTTCGCATAGAGATACGTCCACGACTCGAAGTCGCTGATCACGACCTCGGGCTCGAACTCACCGAGGAGCGTGAAGTACGCGGCGATGTTCTTCGGAATGCCGGTCGCGCCCGCCTTCACGTTGCTCGCGAGCGTCTTGCCGCGCCGCACCCGATTCTCTTCGTAGATGATGTGCAGCCCGTGGATGCGTTTGACGCTCGATTGCTCGGTGTCGCCGAATCGTTTTTGCAGGTAATCGACGGCGCGGCCCGACGCGAGGATCGACACGTCGTGCTCGCGGCTCGCGACGAGATGCTCGAGCACCACGCGCGAGCGCATCGCGTGCCCCATGCCTTCCCCGACGACACCGTAGAGAATTTTCATGGCTGAATTCCCCAGAATACACGCGTCAGGGTTGCCTGGGGTGTCGGTTCGGGTCATACCTTGCCCCACTCGATGGGGACCTGGGCACGCGTCCGAGATGGCTCGCTCTTGCTGGCCGCGATCGCGCTTGCCGCGTGCAGTAGCTCGTCGGGCGATGCCGCGAACGGCGCGGGTGGCAACGGCGATTGCGCCGACGGCTTCACGGCGGACGGATCCGGAAACGGATGCATCGACATCACACCGGCGAGCGACTGCGTGGCGGGAACACGCGCTGCGCTCGGGTCGACATCCTGTCAGCCGGTCGCGGCGATCACGTGCGCGGACGGCTTCGTGCAAGATCCTTCCGGATGGGGATGTCGCGACGTCTCTCCGCAGGACGCGTGTGGCGCCGGAACGATCGAAGAGCTCGGCAACGCCGCGTGTCAGCCCTTGGGCGATTGCAACGCCGCATTTCCGCCGGCCGGAGCAACGCTGTTCGTCGACGACGACACATCGGCGCCGGACGCCACGCATTTCAAAACGATCAACCTCGCCCTCGCGGCCGCGCATGCAGGTGACGTCATCGCCGTCGAGGCAGGTACGTACGTCGAAGCTATCGATCTGAAATTCCCGGTCACGATCACGGGGCGATGCGCGTCGCAAGTCGTGATGAAGACGACGGGAAATCCCGCGGCGGGAATTCAAGCGCTCGGCGTGAAGGGCGTCGTCGTGAGCGGTCTCACGCTGCAAGGATTTCGCGGCGGAATCGTCGAGCAAAGCGGCGACGTCACCGTGAAAGACGTCGAGATCGATGCGTCGCTGCAA
>JAICXU010000135.1 GCA_025934595.1 Polyangiaceae bacterium
ATACCTCCGCACCGAGGGAGGCATCGTGGCGTCGCTCCGCGTCGGCGAGGTCAGCGGCGTCTTCGAGAGCCCCTTCGGCTTCCACGTCGTCGAGCGGCTGCCGCCTTCGCAGGACGCTTCCGTCCGCGATCGGCGCTGAAGGCGAACGCGACACCCAGTACACGCAGCCGTCGTCGAGCGCGATCCCCCACGGCTGGTTCCGCGCCGACGCGACTTTCTAACAGATCGCATCATGGCAGCTCCGCCTCACCACGCCAGCGCGTGATCGTTCTTTCTTTCCGATCGACCGCGATAGAATCTCTACGGCGTGTCAACGAGTCACGAGTCGAACCACGGACACGTAATACGATAGAAGGAATGTTGAGGAGACCGCCGTCCTTTCGGAATTCAAGCGACGTCTCCTCACACGATTCGAAGGGCGCTCACTCGGCTTGGTCCTCTTCGGCTCCCGGTCGGCGCCGAAGGTTTGTGAGATCACGCCGGCGAAAGCGGCCGCACGCCCTTCGTCAGGAGGGTGCGCAGCACTTCGATCGACAAGCTCGGATGAAGAAGCGCCGTAGGGCCGCGGAGCAAATGCCAAACCTCGAGGCTTCGACGATTCGATTCGGCGGAGGATGAAGCGAGCAACGAGACGCGATCGAGGTAACGCTGCGCCAAGCGATGATACCATCGACGTGTCGCGCCCTCGGTCGCCGCCCAACGAAGATCTTCGACGGTGGTCATGAACCACGGCGCTGCGGTCGTACGAGCGAGCGCGCCGAGGATCCGGCGCGTCGCGCCGGCGAGCGAGCCGCGGCGCTGCGCGTTTCGCAAGCAGGCGTGAAGCGCCATCGCCGATCGCGCGCTCACGCTCATGCCCTGCGCGAAAACTGGATTGAACGCGCACGCGGCGTCGCCCATCACGACGAAGCGATCGGGCCAGCGCGCCAAGTGATGAAACAGGCGGCGGCGATTCTCGAGGCGGCGAAAGCCGTAAATGCGCGAGATGGGGCGAGCGCTGCGAATGGCTTCGTAGAGAACGGACGTGGGCTGTCGGCGCGCGAATTCGAGAAAGCCTTCCGCGTCGACCGGCGGATAGTGGTGCTCGGCGCCCGACAACGTCACGCACCAGCGATCGCCCTCTGCGGGATAGATGAGGCCGCCCCGTGTCACGTCGGGCGTCCAGGTCGATTGAAGGAGCGCCTTCCAGTTGCGAGCGCCGGACGGCTGCGCAAACCAACGCGTCGCATACGCGCGATGGGAGGCGACCACGATCTCGCGCGGCCTGTCGTAGCCGAGGCTCGCGAGCCACGAAGGCGCATGGGAGCCACGCCCGCTCGCGTCGACGACAAGATCGCAACCCACGATGTCACGCGTGCGTCCGGCGCGAGAGCGAACGCGCGCACCCTGCACGCGCGAGCCATCCGAGCTCGGCAAGAGGCTCTCGACCGCAGAGTCGTCGACGAACGAGATCTTCGAATTGGACGCGAGCGTTCGGCGAATGAAGCTCTCGAGCAGGTCACGGCTACAGCCATAGGTAACGATGCCCGATGCGGCGCGTGGCATCCATCCCGAGGCCGCGTGCACGGCGAAATCCGATCCCCAGTCGATCGTCGTCGCGCCCGCCCGCGTGAGGCTCTCTCCGATCTTCGGAAAGAGCCGCTCGACGACGGCGAGCCCACCGGCAAGGAGCGCGTGCGCATGACGTGCCTGCGGCACTCCCGCGCGCGCACCAGGATCGGCTGGCAATCGATCGCGATCGAGGACGATGACGCGCTCGAAAAATTCAGCGAGAACGCGCGCGGCGAGCAAACCCGCCATGCTGCCGCCGATCACGATCGCCGTGGCGCCGAGGGGCGAGAACGATTCATCGTCACCCGAAAGGTCTTGCGCGCTATCGTCGCTTCGCTCGCTCATGCACGCTCGCGATGGTCGCGGCGAATGCCGGCTCAGGCAAGCGGCACGAGCACGAATGCGGGAATACTCCTATGGGCGTATTGACTTTTGAATCGGCACGAAGCGAGTTCGCTGCGCTCGCCGACACGACCTTTCTGGATGCCGCATGCGTGAGCCTCGTACCGAAGCGCGCCGGCGATGCGATTCGTGCGTTCCTCACGCGGGCCGAGCAATGTCGCGCGCGCTCAGCCACCGCGAATCACATCGAAATGGATGAACAGCGCGCAGCTGCGCGTCCTCGTGCAGCGCGACTCGTGAACGCGAACGACGACGAGATCGCGCTCGTCGAGAGCACGACGGCGGGAATTGCATTGGCTGCGGAAGGGATCGCGATGAAAGCCGGCGACCGCGTGCTCTTGAGCGATCTCGAGTTCATGCAGGTCGCAGTTCCCTGGTGTCAGCTGCGCGAGCGACGAGGCATCGAGATCGACGTGGTGCCGCATCGCGACGGCGGGTTCGAAGCAAGCGACGTCGCCGCACGGATCGGGCCGCGCACGAAGGTCGTTTGTGTGAGCTCGGTGCAATGGAGCAACGGTTTTCGTTGCGACCTCGACGGCATCTCGAGGGTTTGTAGGGACCACGGTGTGTGGCTCGTGGTCGACGCGGTCCAACAGCTCGGCGCGTTTCCGATCGACGTGAAAAAGACTCCGATCGACGTGCTCGTCTGCGGCGGGCACAAATGGCTGAACGCGCCTTTCGGCGCGGGCTTTCTCTACGTGCGCCGCGAGGCCATGGCGAAGCTCTCGCCGCCTCTCGCGGGATATCTCAGCCTCGAAACTCCTGACGGCGGCTGGGGACATTATTTTCAAACACCCACCATCACGCCGGTGCGCTCGTACGACTTCGTCGACACTGCGCGTCGTTTCGAAATCGGCGGCACCGCCAATTATCCTGGAGCGATCGGGCTCGCGGCGTCGCTCGCCATGATCACGGAGCTCGGCGTGGATCGGATCGCCGAGCACATCACGAAGCTCACCGATCGCCTACTGTCGGGCCTCCGCACATTGCGCGTGGAGATCGTGACCCCGCTCGATCCGGCGCGTCGATCGGGGATCGTGACTTTCTCGGTGGGCTCCGCCGAAGAAAACGTCGCGCTGATGAATCAGCTGCTCGACCGTCGCATTTTGACATCGGTTCGCTACACGTCAGGAGTCGGGGGCCTGCGCGTCTCATGTCATTTTTTCAACGATGCACGCGATATCGACGTGCTGCTCGATGCGCTCGAATCGCGGGCGCGCTGAAGCTCTGATCGTCAATCGCGGCCGGCGTCTTCGGGCTGCGCGTCACCTGCGTCGCCGCCGTCGTTCGCGCCGCCGTCGCCATTGCATCCCGAGTTTTGGTCGGTGAGCTGCGCGGTGATGCACTGGCCGACTTTGTTTCCGCCGAGATCGGTCTGCGCCCTCGACAGATCGCATCGTTCGCCTTGACCACAATTGTCGCCCGACGTGCAACCGTTCGCGCACACGTTGCCGCTCGGGTTCGAGCAGTACGTCATGGCCGTGCACGACTCGGTGCCGCACTTCGTCACGCCGCTCGCCGAGTTGCTGGTCAGCGACGCGCAGTCGGCGTTTGCGCGCACATTGCACGCCACGACAAACGGGATGGCCGCGAGCGCGACGAAGAGGACGAGGCGAGACACGCGCCGTGCTTTTAGCTCATTTCGAGCGAGCCGACATGTAAACGCGCGCTCCGGGCCGCCGTCGAAGGGACCCTTTGCCGGCGCTTCTGTTGTAGACTTCGACGCGCATGCGCGCGCGTCTCGTGACCGCTCTCGTCTTCGTGGTGCTCGCGCCCTCGTATGCGTATGCAGCGCCGGATCCGGCGAGCGTTCCGATCACGACATCGACCGCGGCGGGAGAGACCTCGCAGGTGAAACCCGCGGCCGAGCGCGCCGTGACCTCCGGTCCGACGCAACGTCCGGTCGGCAGTGGCCGCGCGGGCACCGGCGCATCGGGATCGGGCAGCATTCCACTCGTACGCGGCCCGAAAATTCCGGAGGCGCTTCGTGCGCAAATGAAGGTCACGCTCGACAAGCGCATCGACAGCGATCTCGAGCGCATCAAGAAGCTGCGCGTCGAAGCGCTCGGTCTCCTTTCGACATTCGTGGCGGAGAGCCCGCGCGAATCGCCGGAGATGCCCGAGGCGATGATGCGCCTCGGCGAATTGAAGTGGGAAGACGAGCGCGAGAATTTTCTCGTGCGATTCGCCGACTGGGAGAAGAAGCCGGTCGATCTGCGCGGTCCCACGCCGGAGCCGAATTACCAGCCTTCGCGCGATCTCTTCGGCCGCGTCATCAAGGACTATCCGTGGTTCAAGGAATACGACCTGTCGCTCTACGTCGACGGGTTCCTCGCCACGCTGCAAGGCAAGAACGACGAAGCGCTCGCGCGTTTCGAACGCATCCTCCACGACTTTCCGAACTCGCGCTTCGTGCCCGACGCGCACATGGCGAAGGCCGAGCATCTCTTCAACGAGAAGTACGACTACCAAGCCGCGCTCTCCGAATACGAAGAGGTGATGAAGTTCCGGAACAGCGACCTCTACGGTCTCGCGCTGTTCAAGAGCGCCTGGTGTTACTGGCGGCTCGGCAACTCCGACGAAGCCGCGAAGCGCTTCGTGCAAGTGTTTTCGCTCACGCCGGGTCAGCCCGGGCAGAAGAAGCAGCTCGACGAGCTCCAGAGCGAAGCGCTGAAGTATCTCGTCGAGGTCTTCACCGAAGACGAGAAAAATACAGCGAATGACGTCTACGGATTTCTCACGAAGGTCGGCGGCGACAAATTCGCGAGCAAGGTCGTCAAGGCGCTCGCGGAGACGTTTTACGATCAAGCGCATTACGAGCGCGGCATCGAAGCCTACGAGCTTCTCCTCAAGCTCGATCCCACGAACCGCGATGCGGGCCTTTGGATCCTGCAGATCGCGGCCGGGTGGAGCACGCTCGAGGATTATCCGAAGCTCCAAGCGACCTACAAACGGGCGATCGACGGCTACATGGTCGGCGGGTCGTGGGCGCGCACCCAGGGCGATCAAGAAAACGTGAAGGCGACGCAGGCGAAGATCGAAGCGCAGCTTCGCCAAGATGCGATCAACCTGCATGGCAAGGCGCTCAAAGACAAATCGAGCCGCGCCGAGTTCGAAGGCGCCGTCGGTATGTACGACATTTACTTGTCGAAATTTTCCGGCGAGCCGAAGGCGTACGAGATCCACTTCAACGAAGCCGAGATTCAATTTTATCACCTCGACAAAAACACCGAGGCCGCCACCCATTACATGGCGGCGGCGAAAGAAATCCCGAACGCAGAAGCGCAGTCCGGTCCGCTCAAGGTCATGCGCCACGACGCGATTTACAACGCGATCGCCGCGCTCGAACGCGTGCGCTACCTCGAGCTCGAAGCGCGCAAAGGCAAGCCGGGCGGCAATCAAGAGACCGAGAGCGACAAAAAATTCGCGGAAGCGCTCGATCTCTACGCGACGCTCTATCCGAACGATCCGTCCTTGCCCGAGCTCTTCTTCCGGCAAGGCAAGCTCTATTACGATTACGGCGTCTACGATCCCGCCGTGAAAATCTGGGGCGCGCTCCTCGAAAAATTTCCGCGCAGCCAATATGCGCAAGGCGCGGGCGAGCTCATTTTGGACTCGTTCAACAAGAGCAAAAACTACGAGAACATCGAGACATGGGCGCGCCGTTTGAAAGCAGCGCCGTCGTTCCAGAAGCCTGATTTGCAGACGAAGCTCGATCTTTTGATCGTGCAGTCGGTGTTCAAGCAAGGCGAGCAAAAGAGCGGCGCGGGCGATCACCAAGGCGCGGCCACCGCGTACTTACGCGCGGCAAAAGAATTTCCGCGCGACAACCGCGCCGCGCAAGCGTGCGTGAACGCGGAGATCGAAGCGCAAAAGGCGGGCGACATCGCGACGCTGAAAGAAGCGGCGACGCTCGTCACCGGAAGCGGCTACCGCGACAAGCCCGAATCACCGCAAGGCGCGTGGACGGCGGCGACGACGATGCAGTCGATGGGTCTCTATGACGAAGCGGCCGACTTCGACGAGGCGATCGCGACGAACGCGAGCAAGGATTATCCCCACTACCAAAAGTTCGAGCACACGAAAGACGCGTCGTACAACGCCGTCGTTTTGCGTGAGGCGACCGGCGAGCACGATCGCGCGATCGCGAACGGCAATCGCTTTTTGCAAACCTACGGATCGACGCCCGAGGCCGACGAGGTCGCCTTCACGATGGGGCGCGCGCAGCAAAACGCGGGGCGAAACAGCGAGGCGGTGGCGCTCTACAAGCGGTATCTCGGCCGCGCGAAAAATCAGGACCATCGCGTCGAGGGCTACGTCCTGCTCGCGCAAGCGCAGCTGAAATCGAACGACGAAAAAGGCGCCGACGCTTCGTTGAAGACGGCGGTGTCGATCGGAAAGCAAAAGAAGAGCTCGCTCGGCCCAGACGGCAAGTACGCCGCGGCGCATGCGCGTTACATGGAAGGCGAGCGCGTCCTCGAGCGGTTCGACAAGATCCAGATTCAAGGAAGCGTGAAAGAGCTCACGCAGCGCTTGAAGCAGAAAGCCGCGCTCCTCAAAGATGCGGCCACGATCTTCCTCGACGTGGTGTCGCTCGGCGTCGCCGAATGGACGACGGCGGCGCTCTATCAGATCGGGCACACGTACGAGCTCTTCGCGAAATCGCTTCGCGACTCACCGCCACCGCCGGAAGCGAAGAGCGAGGACGACAAGGCCGCGTATCAATCGCAGATCGAGGAGTTCGTCGTTCCGATCGAAGAGAAGAGCCTCGACGCGTACGAGAACGGTTGGAAGAAGGCCGTCGAGCTCGGCATCTACAATCAATGGACGGCGAAGATGCGCGAAGCGCTCGGTCGTTTGAACGCCGAGCTCTATCCGCCGTTCCACGAAACCGGATTCGAGGTTCGGACGGTATCGCCCGCGCCGCTTCCGCCGCTTCTCGATGCGCCTCGGCGAGGCTCGCAAGCGGACACGACTCCCGCCGCAACCGGCGCACCCACGAAGGACACGAAGAGCGCGGCCGGCGGAGCGCCTGCGCTCACACCTGACGCCGACACGAAGCCGGAACCGGCCAAAGACACCGGCAAGAAGCCGCCGAAGAAGGGCGGCAAGAAATAGATGTATTTTGCATACACGTCGCGATTGAGCTTGTTTTTGGCCATTTCATGCGCGCCGCTCATGGCCGCATGCGGCGGAGGACACGCGACGGCAGCGAAGAGCGCGCCGACGACGACCGCGCTGCCTCCCGCGAATCCGCAAGCGGTCACGAAGATGGTGCAAGGCGTCGTGGCCTCGCGCGATCCGAACGGGCGCGAGCGCGCGATCGCGCTTCTCCGCGAGGCGATCTCGATCGACGACAACTTGTGGGAGGCTCGCTACGACCTCGGCGTGGTCCTCGCTTCGACCGGCGATCTCGCGGGCGCGGAAAAAGAATTGCGCGCGGCGGCGAAGCTCGCTCCGGACGCGGCCGACGTCGTCGTGGC
>JAICXU010000592.1 GCA_025934595.1 Polyangiaceae bacterium
AGTTCTCGGACGCGCAAAAAGCACTGCCCGCTCCCGCGCCGACGCCCGTTCCCGCGGACGCGAACGACAACGCGGATGCCGCGCCCGCACCCGCTGCCGCGGGCGGAAAAGTGCCGGGCTGGAACAGCCCCGAGGCGTTCGCGCTCGCGGGCGAAGCCTTGAAAGCGGGCCTCGCGGGAAACTTCCAAGAGTGCATCGACAAAGACACAGCGTCGCTCAAGCTCGAAGAGCAACCCGGAACGCGGCTTCATCTTTCGTCGTGCGAAGCGAAATCCGGAAAGCTCCTCGCGGGCCTCGGCGACGCGCAAAAGGCTTTGAAAGACGGCATCGCGAAGCGCAACGGGCCCGTGATGGATATCGCGAAGAAGAAGGTCCAAGATCTTCTCCCGCGCATTCCGCACGTCACGTTCGATCCGCCCGAAGGCGTCGAAGACTTGAAGGTCACGTTCGACGATCGCGAAGTGAAGGGCGATCTGAAGAAAAAATTCTCCGTCGATCCCGGAAGCCACACCGTCAAAGCCGAGGGCACGCAGAACGGCATTCCGCTCGGCTACGACGAGACGTTCGACGTCAAAGAGGGCGACCTCTACACCGTGCACATCACCCTGAAATCCCAAGAGCCGGGATTTCTCACGAAGGGGCAGATGGAATGCATGACGCAGGCGAAAAATCAGGAGGAAGTGCAGAAGTGTCTTCCTGAAGGATCGAAGAATCTCGTCATCCATGCCGGCACCGAGATCGCCGCGTACACGGACACGAATCACGTCCACATCTTCACGCCGAGCATCAACGGATCGATCACGTCGCCCACCGCCGGATGGAACGTCGCCGGCTCGTTCTTGGTCGACTTCGTCACCGCCGCTTCTCCCGACATCGTGTCGGAAGCGTCGAGCCACTATGTCGAACGGCGTTACGCCGGCACGCTCTCGGGAGGCTACAAACCAGGCCTCTATGGCGGCACCGCGTTCGCGTCGATCTCGAGCGAGCCGGACTATCTCTCACTCACCGCCGGCGGCGCGTTCCTCGCCGATCTGCACGACAAGCTCATCACGCCGCGGATCGGTTACTCGCACTCGGACGACACCATCGGCCGCAGCGACACGCCGTTCAATGTGTTCCACAACAAGCTCTATACGAACGACTTCGAAGTGAGCTCGTCCTTCATTCTCTCGCCCACGTCGATCGTCGTCGTCGGCGCTTCGCTCACCACCGAGCGCGGCGATCAATCGAAGCCCTATCGCTTCATTCCGATGTTCACCTCCGCCATTGCGCCGCGCGTCCCGGCGGGCGTGGGCGTCGACGTCGTGAATTTCTATCGCTTGCCGTTTCGCCCGCAAGAGCAGCTTCCGACCGAGCGCGATCGCTACGCGCTCGCCGTGCGCTTCAATCATCGGTTCCCGACCGCGACGCTTCGTCTCGAGGAACGCCTCTACGACGACTCGTGGTCGACGAAAGCCACGTCGACCGATTTTCGTTACATGCAGGACCTCGGCTCGAAGCTTCGCGTGTGGCCGCACGTGCGTTTTCACGGGCAAACTGCCGCGAATTTTTATCAGCTCGCCTATACGGCGATCATCGATTCCTCGGGTAAAATGATCGTGCCGACGTACCGCTCGGACGATCGCGAGCTTGGACCGCTCGTCACCGTCACGGCGGGCGGCGGCGCCCGTGTCGAGCTCGGCAAGGCCGAAGGCACGACGAATTTCGGAATCGAGGCCACGATGGATTTGATGTACACGCGCTTCTTCGAAGCGCTCTTCGTGACGACGCGCACGGCCGTGTACGGCGCGCTCGGCTTCGACGCGGAGTTCCAATGATGCGCACGCTGCCTTCTCGTCGCGCGTGGATCGTCTCGGTCCCCATCGTTCTCTTCGCGTGCGGCTCGCTCGGATTTTTTGCGGGCTGCAACGACAACCCCGTGCCCGATGCCGAAATCGATTCGCTCGGCCCGGAGCAGGGCGATCCGGGACCCGACCATCGTCCCGGTCAACCGTGCGTCATCTGCCATTCCGACAACGGACCTGCGAGCGACGATCCGTTCGCGGTCGCCGGCACCATCTTCCACGACCCTGCAACGGCCATCGGCGTGCAAGGCGTGCAGGTTCTCTTCGTCGACTCGAACGGCTCGTCGCCGAAGAACGACATCGTCACGTCGAAGTCCGGAAACTTCTACGTGCGCGCGGCGGACTGGTCGCCGTCGTTTCCTCTCTTCGTCAACATCTACAATCCCGCCGACGGAACCAAGCGCGTGATGCAGAGTCACATCGGTCGTGAGCCTTCCTGTGCGTCGTGTCATCGCGATGCGTTCAACAAAGCCGAGGCGCTTTACTCGGTCGGACACATTTCGCTCTACAGCGCCGCGGCCCCGCCCGCACCGCCGACCGACGCCGGCGGCACCATCACCGATGGAGGCACCGAATGAGGCTCGCCGTTCGCCGCCCGCTTCGTGTCATCGGCGCGCTCATCGTGATCGCGTGGGCGAGCGCGATCGCTTCCTGCGCGTCGATCCCGGATGAAAATCGATACACCGTCATCCTCACCCCGAGCGCCGCGCAATATCAGCAAGGCGTGAGCTTCTTCATGGAGCGCCGCTGCGGAACGCTCGACTGTCACGGTCAAGACGGTCGTCCGATGCGCATCTACGGCTCGCGCGGCTTGCGCTTGCCGAACGACGCGGGTCTCACCCCCGCGACGGGAGACACGACGCCCGCCGAGCAGCTCGCGAACTTCCGCGCCGTCGTCGGGCTGCAGCCCGAGCAGATGTCACGCGTCGTCGCGTCGGGCGGCCAGAATCCAGAGAGCCTCCTTCTTCTGCAAAAGCCGCTAGGGTTGGACTTCGGCGGTGCTCGCCACAAAGGCGGATCCGTCATCGCATCGGGCCAGGCCGATCCCGGCTACGTGTGTCTCACGCAGTGGCTCGCGAACGCGGACCCGGCCACGGCCGATCTCTCTTACCTCGATCAATGCAAAGCCGCGGGTAACGCGTACTGATTTCGACGCGCGTCGAGCCTTCTTAGGGCGCGCCGGCGTCGAGCTTGCGCTGCAGAATCGCCGCCGCTTCCGCGAACGCGGGATTCTCGGGATGCTCGCGCGCGAGCTCTGCGTACATGCGCGCAGCGAGCTCGTAGTTGCCTTCGGCCCAAGTGTCGGCGGCCATGCGCTCGTTCGTGCGCGTTTTCATGTTCAGCGGAGCGCCGGCGCCGTTCGGCAAGCCAGCTCCCGCGTCGCCATCTTCTTTTTCTTTCCCTGCAGGCGTGCCCTTGCCCTCTTTCGGCGCCGGCCCTGCATCTTTCGTCGCTGACGCGGTTCCGCCGGTCGCCCCGAAGGGGCTCGAGTTGTCGGGCGCCGCGGTCGTGGCC
>JAICXU010000918.1 GCA_025934595.1 Polyangiaceae bacterium
GACGACGGCTCGTTCTTCTTGGTGCTCGAGTTCGTCGAAGGCCAGAGCCTGCGCGACGCGATGAATCAGGGCCGGCTCGAGCTCGGTCGCGCGCTGCGCATCTTGCGGCAGATCGCAGCCGCGCTCGGACAAGCCCACCAGCTCGGCATCGTTCACCGGGATTTGAAGCCTGAAAACGTCATGCTCGTCGAGCGCGGCGGCGAGCCCGATTTCGTGAAGGTGCTCGACTTCGGAATCGCGAAGGTTCCCGTCGGCGAGATCGTGAAACAAGACGGCGGCAAGGCCGGTCCGAAAGGGCCCGTGCTCACGCAGCTCGGCATGGTCTACGGCACGCCGGAGTACATGGCGCCGGAGCAAGCGCTCGGACAAAGCGTGGATCCACGCGCCGACATCTACGCGGTCGGCGTGCTCACCTACGAGATGCTGGCGGGCGTGAGGCCCTTCGATCACGAGAGCAAGGTCACGCTGCTCGGCATGCACGTCACGGCACCGGTACCTCCGATCGCGCAAAAATCTCCCGAAGCGAACGTACCGCCCGAGGTCGAAGCGATCGTCATCAAGATGCTGGCGAAAGAAGCGACGGCACGTTACGCGGACGCCAAGGATTTGATCGACGCGATCGATGGGGTGTGGACGGTCGCGTACGGCTCGGTGCCAGGAGCGCCGGCGAGCATGGTCAATCCGCGTGCGTCGGGCATCGGCATGACGCCTTACTCAGGACCCATCAGCAACGTTTCGATCAGCTCGCAGCGCCTCGGAAGCGCCCCGACGCAAGTCGCGATCTCGTCGGGCTCACTCGACGCGCTGCCGACGGGGCCGGGCCTCGTTCCATGGTTGGCCGGCTTCGCAAAAAAACACGCGAAACCCCTTATTTTCGGCGGTCTCACGCTCAGCGCGTTCATCGCCGTCTTCATCTTCAAATCGGTGTTCGATCGCAGCACGCACGACGTGCTCGAGCTCGACGACGCCGGCAATCAGGTCATCGTGACGATGCTCGACGCCGCTGTTTCCGATCCCGGCCTCGACGCGCAAGTCAAAGCGGCGACCGATCTCATCGACAAAGGCGACTACGGCACCGCGATCACGCAGCTGAAAGCGCTCGAAGAAAAATCGAATCGCGCCGACATCCATCGTGCGCTCGAAAAAGCATACGTCGCGACGCAGAACATGAAAGACGCGATGGCCGAAGCGAAGCTTTGTCTCGAGGGCGATCCTTCGACGGCCACGGATCTTCAAGTCGACATTCGCAACGCTGCGCTCGCTGGCGCCACGCAAGAAGCCGCGTTCGAGCTCCTCGAAAACCAAATGGGAACGGTCGGACCCGACACGCTCTACAACATCGGCTACAAAGTCACGGGCTACCCCGGCGCCTCCGAGCGCGCCCGCCGTGCGCTCGCCAAGAGCGACGTGCGCGAAAAAGCGAGCCCCGCGCTCGCCGTCACGTTGGAGCTTCGCAGCGCGAATTCGTGCGGCGCGAAAAAATCGCTCTTCGATCAAGCATCGAAGGTGGGCGACGGGGAGACGCTCGCCGTCTTGAAGTCGTACACGCCCACGCGCGGCTGCGGATTTTTGAGCACGCGCGATTGTTGGTCGTGCATGCACAAGGACGGATCGCTCGCGTCCACCATCCACGACATCGAAGCGCGCGAAGGAAAATAGCAAGCGCTCACGAGACGCGCTCACGAGACGCGCGAGCGATGCGTCGAGGAAGCGTGCACGCTCTAGTCAGGAACGAAAAATCGCGCTAGAGGCAACGCGTCATGAAGATCGCGTCCGCATCTCGCTCCGTTCGCACGGCGTATGCGTTCGCGTTCGTGTTTGCGACCGCGGCGTGCGTGAAGGTCACCGACGACGTGAAGGCGACGTTCGCGCCGCCCGCGCCCGGTGAAGCAGACAACTTCGCCGTCGGTGCGCCCCATGGACGTGCGCCGGCCGAGGAGCTCACGCAGGCCACGGTGCCGCGCGCAAATGCGAGCGTCGCCCTCGGGTCGAGCGACGCGGCGATGGGACCGCCGCTCGGCATGTGCACCGAAACCGCGCCTCCCTCGTCTACCGACGCCGGAGCTACGTCGCCCGCTCTTTCCAATTGCTTGCAGGATGCAGGTATTCGATGAAA
>JAICXU010000868.1 GCA_025934595.1 Polyangiaceae bacterium
ACGACGTTGTCGCCGACCTCGAGGATCGAGATGTCGAACGTGCCGCCGCCGAAGTCGTAGACGGCGATGATCTCGTCCGATTTTTTGTCGAGGCCGTATGCGAGCGCCGCCGCGGTGGGCTCGTTGACGATGCGCTTCACGTCGAGACCGGCGATGCGGCCGGCGTCCTTCGTGGCTTGGCGCTGCGAGTCGTTGAAGTACGCCGGCACGGTGATGACCGCCTCGGTGACTTTTTCGCCGAGATAATCTTCCGCCGCCTTCTTCAATTTCTGGAGGACCTTCGCGCTCACCTCGGGCGGCGAGAGCTTCTTGCCGCGCACGACGAACGCCGTGTCGCCGTTCGACGCGCGCTCGGCGTGATAAGGAACGCGCTTCAACTCTTCGCCGACTTCTTCGAAGCGGCGGCCGACGAAGCGCTTGGCGGAGAAGATCGTGTTCTCCGGGTTCGTCACGGCTTGACGCTTCGCGATTTGGCCGACGAGGACTTCGCCTTTGTCGTCCCATGCCACCACGCTAGGCGTGATGCGCGAGCCTTCCTCGTTGACGATTACCTTGGGCTCGCGCCCTTCCATAATCGCCACGACGCTGTTCGTGGTTCCGAGGTCTATGCCGATGATCTTGCCCATGGTCCTTGTCCCCTATTTCCTTCCTTGAATGACCCGAACCTAATCACATGAGCGTGGGCGTCAACGAGTACCGAAGCGAATAGGCACGAAACTTGGCAGAGCCGAAAGAGCTTGTTTTTCAGGGTTTTCTCGCGGCGGATTTCGCTCGTCACGCGCGATTGATGGATTGCTCCGATGGACCGCGGCTGGTATCGTGAAATCTCTCGATCCAGCTTTTTTTTTCGCCGTTTTTTCGGCCGAGTCAGGACGCGCGCAAGCTTGCGCGCTGACGAACGAGGCGCGAAATCCGATGCGCCGACCCAAAGATCCCTCCTCCGACGCCCTCGATGCCGAAGCGCGCAAGCCTGCGCGCTATCACGACGTCGACTTGCCGTCGTTCACCGTCGAAGACGACGTCGACGAGCAATCGGTCGAAGAGCGTCACGCGGGAACCGGCCTCGTTCGCCACGACGTAGTGCTGCCCGACGACCGCATCGATCAAGATGCCGCGCGCGTCGTGAGGCGCCTCGAGCGCGCGGGCTTCCAGGCGTATCTCGTCGGCGGCTGCGTTCGCGATTTGCTCTTGAGCGGCAAGCCGAAAGATTTCGACGTGTGCACGAGCGCGCGTCCCGAAGACGTGCGCGGTCTCTTCCGCAATTGCCGGATCATCGGGCGCAGGTTTCGCCTTGCGCATATCTTGTTCGGCGGCTGCAAGGTCATCGAGGTCGCCACGTTCCGACGCAATCCGCAGGCCGAAGGTGCCGGTCTGGACGCGCGGCAGTTGCCGGCGCTCGGTCTCGATGCACGTCAGATGACGGCGCTCGACGAAGAGGTGGACGACGACCTCTTCATTCGCTCCGACAACGTGTTCGGCGACGCGCACGAAGACGCGATTCGCCGCGACTTCACGATCAACGCGCTCTTTTACGATCTCGATCGCCGCCAAGTGCTCGACTGGACCGGCGGCATGAGCGACATCGAGCGCCGCGCGATCCGCACCATCGGCGATCCGGGCGTGCGATTCCGCGAGGATCCCATCCGCATTTTGCGCGCGATCAAATTTGCGGCGCGTCTCGATCTCGGCATCGACCCGGACGTCTACGATGCCATGGTCGGCTATCGCGACGATCTCGCGAAGGCAGCGAGACCCCGTGTTTTCGAGGAGATTTTGCGTTTGCTCCGCGGCGGCGCGTCGCACCGATCGATGTGGCTGCTCTGGGAGACGGGCGTCATGTCGATTCTTTTGCCCGAGCTCTCGTCGTACATCGACGACGTCGGCGCGACGGAAAATGGAGCGGCGCGATTTTGGCGACGGCTCGGCGCCGTCGATCAAAAAACGAAAGAGCGAGGCAAGCCGCTCGACGACGTGGTGCTCATCGCCGCGCTGCTCCGCGAGCCGCTCGACGAAGCGCGCGACGGTGCACCGGACAAAGTGGCGGCGACGTTCGAGTTCCTCGAGCCCCTCGTCGCGCGCATCGCGCTGCCGCGTCGCATTGCGGATGCCGTGCGTCGCATCGTCGCGATCGTGCCGAAGCTCGCGCGCGCGAATCCGCAGTCGCTCGGTCGCGTCGCGCGTGTCGATTATCTCGGCGCAGCTCTGGATTTGTGGGAGCTCGATTTGATCGCGG
>JAICXU010001012.1 GCA_025934595.1 Polyangiaceae bacterium
CTCGCTGAGCGCTCGGCCTACGTGAATCGCGTGCACGCGTGACGAAGCGGGAAGCGCACGCACCGCCAGTGCAAGACGCAATGGATCCTTTTCGGGTCGCGCATGTGCGACGAAAGCGATCTCGAACCGATCTCTCCGCGAACCGGAATTTTTTGCCGCGACCGCCGATTGCCGCACGACGTGCACCTTGTGACGAAACTCGGCCGGCACATCGAGCGGGGCGAGATCGTGGAGAACGACGATGCTGTCTGCGATGCGGAGGGTCTCGCGCGCGCGATCGTCGCGCAGGATGTCTTTGTAGAGATCGGTCCCGGTCAGCGCGAGCACGATCGGTGCGTTCGGTCGTCGCGCCCGTGCATCGTGAATCGCATCCGCCGATTTCGACGCATGGAGCGCGATGAGCACGTCCCACTCACCCGTCGAATCCGCCGAAATCTCGACGCGATGCCCGAGCTCGCGGAGCATCTCTTCCCAGCGAATCGCCGTGATTCGATTGCCGAGACGCGAGCCTTTCGGCGCCGGGCAGACGATGGCGATGCGAAGCGAAGTCGGATATGCAGATGACGTCGACATGAACGTGGTGGAAGCGTTGCGAGACGCGCGCCGGCGAACACTCGAGCTCGCGCTCGATCTCGATGACGAGCAATGGTCGGGACCACGTCTCGGCATCGTGAATCCGATGCGCTGGGAGCTCGGACACGTAGCATGGTTTCAGGAGCATTGGGCGCTCCGCCACGCGCACGGCCGCGCGCCGCTTCGTGCCGACGGCGATTCGCTCTACGACTCGATGCGAGTCGCGCACGACGTGCGATGGGATCTACCGCTTCCCGATCGCGCATCGACGCTGGCCTACATGAACGACGTGCTCGAGCGCACGATCGCGATCGAAACGGGCGACGACTACTTCCGGTGGCTCGCCGTCTTCCACGAAGACATGCACGACGAAGCTTTCACGTACACGCGCCAAACGCTCGCGTACCCGGCGCCGCGTTTCGCGAATGCGACCGCGCGCAAATCCGCCGGACCTCTTCCCGGCGACGTCGACGTTCCCGGCGGAGAGTATTTTCTAGGCGCGATCGAAGGGCATGACCCCTTCGTGTTCGACAACGAAAAGTGGGCGCATCCGGTCGAGGTTGCGCCCTTTCGCATCGCGCGCGCGCCGGTGACGAATGCCGAATTCGCGGCGTTCGTCGAGGCGAACGGCTACGAAGATCCGAAGCTCTGGTCCGACGAAGGTTGGCGATGGCGAGCCGCGGCGAATGCGAAGATGCCGGTGTATTGGCGACACGCGCAGACGTCTTTCGAGGCGCGCCGGTGGAACGCTTGGGCGCCGATCGCACCGCACGAACCCGTCATTCACGTGTGCTCGTACGAAGCGGAGGCATGGTGTCGATGGGCGGGCCGACGGCTTCCGAGCGAAGCGGAGTGGGAGCTTGCGGCATCCACGATCGACAAACGCAAATTCCCGTGGGGCAACGCCGGCGCGTCCGATCGCGCGAATCTCGACGGCGCCTTCGGCGGCCCGGTCGATGTCGCCACATTTCCGGAGAGCGACAGCGCGTTCGGATGCAGGCAGATGATCGGCAACGTGTGGGAATGGACCTCCACGCGATTTGCGCCCTACCCCGGCTTCGTCGTCGATCCCTACCGAGAATATTCGGAGCCCTGGTTCGCGACGCCGCACATGGTGCTGCGCGGTGGATGTTGGGCCACGCGGGCGCGACTTCTCCGAAATACCTGGCGGAATTTTTATCCGCCCGACCGTCGCGACGTGCTCGCGGGGTTCCGCACGTGCGCGGTCACGCAATGAGCATCGCAGACTTCTCGAGAAAACCAGTGGAGCAAAGGGGGATCGAAC
>JAICXU010000862.1 GCA_025934595.1 Polyangiaceae bacterium
CCTGAGCCCTTCCTGAGACCTTCTCAAACCTGCTCGGCGCGATCGGGGATCGTCCAGTTGTCGCCCCAAAGATGCGCGCCGCCGTCGATGTACCACGTGACGCCCGTGACGAAGCTCGCCGCGTCGCTCGTGAGATAGACGGCGAGGTTCGCGACTTCTTCGACGCTGCCGAGTCGCGTGGCGGGCGTGCGCGCGCGGCTCATCGCGACGAGCTCCGGCGGATATTGATCGATGCCGCTCGATCGAATGATGCCAGGCGCGATGGCGCAGACTTGGATGTTGTGCGTCGCCCATTCGATCGCGAGCGTCTTCGTGAGATTTTCGACGCCCGCGCGCGCCGCGCCCGTGTGCACCATGCCGGGAAAGCCGCGCGCGATGTTCGCGATGATGTTCACGATCCGGCCTTTTTGTCGGGGGATCATGTGCTTCGTGGCGACCGATTGGGTCATGAAGAACGTGCCGTTCAAGTTGTTGCGAATGACGGCTTCCCAGCCGCGCAGGCTCACGCTCTCGGCCGTCGTCGGAAATTGCCCGCCGGCGTTGTTCACCAAAATATCGGCGGGGCCGAGCGCGCTCTTCACGCTGTCGACGAAGACCGCGATCTGCTCGGGCTCACGGATGTCGCACACGCTCGAGAACGCGAGCGAGGCGCCGAGAATTTTCTTCGCTTCGTCGAGGCGCTCTTGCTTGCGCCCGCAGATCGCGACCTTCGCGCCGAGCTCGGCGAGGCTCCTCGAAATGGCGAGACCGATTCCGCTGCCTCCGCCCGTGACGATCGCCACGTGACCGTCGAACAGCCCGGGCCTGTAGATGTTCGCGGTGTTCATCGCCTCGTTCTCGCGTTCTCAGCCTTGTTCACGCGGACACGTTACTGCCGGCGCGGGCGGCGCTCAAGGCGGCACGAGAAGGCGGCTTTTTTCGGTGCGAATCGCTTCGCGCGCGAGCTCGTCGGCGCGCTCGTTCATGGGAATTCCGGAATGGCCGGGCACGTACACGAAGCGAACTTTGCGGCCCTGCAAAACCGCGCGCGTCCTCGCGATGAGCTCCTGATTCGCTTTCGCTTTCCAACCGAGCGAGAGCACGCCGATCGCGTACTTGCTGTCGGTGTGCACGACCGCGCGCGCATCCTTCGGAATGGCCTCGATCGCACGCAAGATCGCGGTGATTTCGGCGACGTTGTTCGTACCGACACCGAGCGACTCGAATCCTTCTTGCGGGCTCTTCCCGGGCGCGATCACGACGAAACCGGCACCCGCCGGGCCGGGATTTCCGGAGCATGCGCCGTCCGTGTACGCGATCCATTCCGTCTCCGACGAGGTCGTGTGCGGAACGAGGTAGGGCTTGCCGGCAGCCTCTCCGTTCGGGCGTTTGCCGGTCGTGCGCGCAGGCTTCGCGGTCGCGGCGTCTGCGGCCTCCGTGCAATGCGCGTCCGGAAAAATCTTCGCGCCCGCGACTTTTTCGAGGTTTCCGAGCGCGGCACGATACGCGCGACCGTCGTTCGTTTTGTAGCGAACCTCGACGCGCCCGCCTTCCACGACGAGCGCGCCGTCATCGCGCGCGCGCGCGAACACTTTCTTCCCTTTGAGGAGTGCCTCCACCCAGGCCATCCGGGGAACCATAACCCAATTCACCGTTGGCTTTTGCTAAGCTCGCGGACCCGCATGCGAACCCCCACGCGGCCTCGTCCTCTCGTCCTCATGATCTTGGACGGCTTCGGTGAGCGCGCCGAGACCGCGGACAACGCGATCCGTCTCGCGAAGACGCCGCGAATGAGCGAGCTCTTCGCGAAGTATCCGCACACGCTGATCGGCACGAGCGGGCCCGACGTCGGATTGCCGCCGGGACAAATGGGCAACAGCGAGGTCGGTCATTTGAACTTCGGCGCGGGCCGCATCGCGATGATGGACATCTCGCGCATCGACAACGCCGTGCTCGACGGATCGCTCGCAAAAAACAAGGTGATCGTCGATCTCCTCGCGACGGCGAAAAAAGGCGGCGGACGCCTCCACTTGCTCGGGCTCGTGTCCGACGGCGGCGTGCATTCGTCGCTTGCGCATCTCTTCGCGCTGATCGACATCGCCGGGAAAAACGACGTGAAGGTCGTCGTGCACGCCTTCCTCGACGGCCGCGACGTGCAGCCGGGAACCGCCCCCGGTTATCTCGGCAAGCTCCAAGAAAATTTGAAGAGCGCGTCACGCGGCGCCATCGGCACCGTCGCCGGAAGATACTGGGGGATGGATCGCGACAATCG
>JAICXU010000491.1 GCA_025934595.1 Polyangiaceae bacterium
CTCAGTGCCTTACGCTTCGCTCGAGCGGCTCGTTCAACGCCGCGAATGCGATCGGATAACGCTCGGCGAGCGCTTCGAGGTACATCGCGCGAAACGCCTCGATCGACCAGCCCCACTGATGGCCCTCGCGAAGCAGAGGCGGGACGTTGTGAATCGCATCCGAGATCGCTTCGGCCTTCTCCGCGTCACCATGGAGCGCCGCGAGCCGAACGAGGTTGAGCCCGCGATACAGCACTTCCAGGAGCGCATCGATCTCTGCAGTGGAGAGATTCGGGTTCACGTCGGCGTCAACAATCGAGCAGCGCGCTTATGCCCGCGCGATGACGGCTCGATCAGTGCTCGCCGTCGGCTTCGTTCATTTTGCGCACGACCTTCGCGATCGTCGGGCCATCGATGCGCGCTCGCATCATGAGCGAGGTCGCGCGCGCGGTGTCGTCCGCGTCGATGGCCTGGAAGAAATCTTCGAGACGTCCGATCTCGGCCAGCTGTTCGAGGACCAGCGTCCCTTCGAAATCGTCTTCGTTCATCATGCGCGCCGAAGAGCTTATCACCAGGGCGACGCGCCGCGATGAGCTTCCGCAGGGGCGATAGCGACGCATCGGCACGCGGGCATGCACGCTGCAACGATTGGCATTCTCGAAGGAGCCATCCCATGAGCCAAACGACCGAGCCACTCGTGCAAGCACGACCCACGAAGCCGAGCACGATTCCATCCGATCATCGCGCCTTGCGCCCATCCGGCGACGAGGCTGCAATCCGCGCACGCGGAGGCGACAGCTCGGACGAGGAAGATGCGGAGCCGGTCGAAGATACCGACGTGCTCGACAGCCAAGACCTCGAGCCGCAAGTCCCGGAGACCGACTGACGCAGCGTGTCTGCGCCGTGCGATGTCGCAGCGTGCTGCACTTCGCCACGGATCAGGAGACATGCGCCGCTGGGTTTCTCGGCGCATCCGCGATCGAGCCCTACGTGAGACCCTGGTGCGCACTTTGCGAGATCTCGAAACATCATGAAAACGTCTCGCCTCGTTCTCGTCGCGCTTCCTGCTGCCGCTCTCGCGCTCGGCGCCGCCGCGCTCACCATGTGGACGCGTCGCCGGCATGCGGCGAGCAAGTCGAACGAAGATCGCGCGTCCGTGCCGGGCTCCATAGAAGAAGTCGCGGCCGTCGCCGAAGCGATGGCGGAAGAAGGCGGCACGGTGCTCATCACGGAGGTCGAGGCCCTCGACGACGACGACACGCTGATCACCGAAGCGCTCTTCGTGTGAGAGCAGCCTGTGAGATCAGAGTGTGAGAGCGAGGTCGCGCGTCAGGGCCCGACCCACAATGCCATATAGACGTCGTCGAGATATTCGTGGGGGCCGATCTTGAGGCGCCGCGTCTTGCGTCCCTCTTCGATGAATCCGAGCGATCGATAGAACTCGATCGCGCCCGTATTGGACGAGCGGACCTGCAGCTCCACTTTTTCGACGGCTGCATTCGCGCGTGCCCATTCCAAGAGCTCGTTCATGAGCGCTGCACCGACGCCGCGTCGCTCGTGACCTTCGTGAACCGCGATCGTGAGCCTCACGACGTGCGCCGTCGCCGCCAGGGGCAGCGGCTCGAGAAGGGCATGTCCGACGAGGATGCCTCCGCGCTCGGCGACGAAAAAATTTCCATGCTCGCCCTCGAGGCGCTCGATCATCCTGCGCATCGCACCGTCGTCGATCTCGCTGGGCGAGGACGCGAGCTTTCCCGGCGCCTTCGCGATCGCGCGTTCGGCGGCGGCGAGAAGTGGCGCGTCCTCGGGCCGGGCCTTGCGGACGAAGATCGCGTCGTCGGTCATCCCGATTTCTTATCCCGAGCGGCACGGAATGATTTTCGAAAAAAAGCGGATGGGCCGTCGAAATCGCGACGCGTCGATCGTCGCCTCGATATGGAAGCCACCCTCAATCCGCACGAAACCTCCACCAATCCTCGCAAATTCCTGGGAAAACTGTGGACGGCGCGCATCCTCGGATCGTTCGTCATCCTGTTTCTCGTCGTCGATGCCGCTGGAAAGCTCCTGCGCCTTGCTCCTTATGTAGAGGGCACGGCGAAGGTCGGCTATCCGCCGGGCACGCTCGTTCCGCTCGGCGTCGTGCTCCTCGTCGCCACCGTGCTCTATGCCGTACCGCGCACCGCGGTGCTCGGCGCGATTCTGCTCACGGGTTATCTCGGCGGCGCCGTCGCGACGCATGTCCGCATGGGGCAACCCTTCGTCATTCCCGTCGTGTTCGGCGTCATCGTGTGGGGATGTCTCTATCTCCGCGACGCGCGCCTTCGTGCCATTTTGCCGCTCGACCGCGCGAGGCGAGCTCACACTCTTGGAATGCGCGGCTGAACGCGGATCGCAGAGCGCGGTCCGCGTGCTCGTAGAGATAGGCGCGTGATGCGCATACGTCGCGCGCATGGGGGTCGCCGTTTCGAAGCGCGGCGGCCACGTCGTACGAGGCCATGGGGACCTCGTCGCGCGCGGGACATTGCACGTGAACCTCGCCGTTTGCGCTTCGAACGATCTCGGCGTTGCCGGTCTTGCAGTGCAGGCTCACGAACTTGTCGTCGACGTTCACGTCGCGGCCGCGTGCGTCGTTGATCTCGACGTCGTCCGTGAGCACGGAGAGGGTCTCGTAGAGGCCGCCGTCGTCGGTGGCGCGAAAAGGCGTGTCGCCGCCGATGTCGATCCGGCTCTCGCGTTTGTCGTGCATGTGACATCGAGGACAAGCGGTACGGGCGCGCACGAAGTCGACGTCCGCGTCGCCCTCCCGACATGCGAGGATTCCGACCGCGCGTCGTGCGACGTCTTCCCCCGCGCGATCGTCACGATTCCATTCGACGCCGACGACGGCATCCGTCCCTTTCGGATCAGGACGAAGCACGTGGAAGATCTCGCCGTGCGGAGAGAACGTCGTGCCGCGCACGTCTTCCACGCGCCAGCTGCTCCCGCGGAGCATGAACGAGACGCGATCGGCGACGGTCCCCGCGGGATAGCTCACGACGAACCGGCGCTGCTGCTCGCTCCAGCGCGCGCTCATCGGCTCGGCGCTCGGAACGCGCAGCCACACGGTGACGCGCATTTTTTCGTCGGCCGTCGTGGCGGGCAGGATCGTGGCGACCATCTCCGAAAATCCACTCGTCTGCCAATGCGTCGATGCGTGGTCGATGCGAACGTCGCGCGCCGAGGCTCGATCGCTCGTCACGCGAAGCTCCGTCGATGGCGAGGTGCACGCGGCGATCAGAGCCGCGCCCGAGATCAGCGTCATGACGGCCACCGATGACGACGTCCTCGTCGCCGTCGTCCTCCGCCGTTGCCGCACCGTCATTCGCCCTCAGCGCGCCGCCCGTTTTTCTTGCGACGCGCGATAGTCGGCGAGAAACTTTTCGAGCCCCGCTTTCGTGAGCGGATGCGCGTACATCCCTTCGAGGATCTTGAACGGCATCGTGGCGATGTCTGCGCCCGCGAGCGCGGCTGCCGTCACGTGCATCGGATGACGAATGCTGGCCGCGAGCACTTTGGTTTTGATTCCTTGGCGCTCGTAGACGTCGGCGATCTCGCGGACGAGATCGGAGCCGTCCTCACTGATGTCGTCGAGCCGACCGACGAACGGGCTCACGATGAAGGCGCCGATCGCGGCCGCGAGGAGCGCCTGGTTCACGGTGAAGCACAACGTGACGTTGACGCGAATGCCGGCCGCCGCGAGCTCCTTGCCCGCGGCGAGGCCGTCGGGCGTCATCGGAACTTTCACGATGACGTTCGAATGCCACGACGCGAGACGGCGACCTTCCGCGAGGATGTCGTCCTTTTTCTCGGTCACGACCTCCGCGGAAACGTTACCGACGATGCCGCAAATCTTTTTGACCTGCGTCTCGTGATCCGCGCCGGCCTTCGCGATGAGCGTGGGA
>JAICXU010000692.1 GCA_025934595.1 Polyangiaceae bacterium
CTCGTCGGCGCGCTCGCGCTCCCCTATCTGTTCGCGTTGCCCGTCGTCGAGCTCTTGTGGCTCGGACCTCCGCCGAGCGGCAAGCGCGCCGAATGACACCGCAGTCGCTCGTCCGCCTCTTCGTCGGATATGCGATCGTCCTCGTGCTCGTGTGCGAAGGGATCATTCTTCGCTACTCGCTGCATTCGACCGGCGACGCGGGTCCGATCATCGCGAGCGTCTGGGTGAAAGGCGAGCTCGTCGCACGCGGGGTCGTCGCGAGCGGCAAAGACAGCAACGCCGACATCGACAAGGCGATGCAAAGCGAAGGCGCGATGCGCACGAACGAGATCGTCACGAGCACGTCGCCGCTCGTCACGTGGACCGAGCCTTCCTTCGCGATCTCGCTCGTGTCCGCTCGAGACGGCGTGAAGGTCACCTACGACGGCAAGGTCGACTACGTCACGCCCGACGAGCTCCTCTCGCAGCGCGGCTACGATCACGGAATCCAAGACGATGCGCTCGGCGTTTCGTTCGGCGCGGACGTGCAGCTCATCGTCGCGCTCGCCGCGCAGCACCTTCACGCGCGCGCGAGCGACATCATGGAACACGGTAAATTCGAGCGGATCCGCGTGCGACGCGAGGTCCCCGGATTGCTCCCGACCCCTCGCATCGAGCCCGAGATGCTCGACCGCGAAATCGTCACGCGCGCGGTGATGGACGCTGCGCATTATCTCGCCCGCGGCGTATCGAGCGACGGTCACTTTCGATATCTCGTCGCCGCTTCGAGCAACGCGACGATCAGCGGCTACGACTGGCCTCGTCATTCCGGCGCCACGTATTTTCTTTCGCAGGCCGCCGCGCTCTCGCACGATCCCGAGCTCACGTCGGCGGCGCTGAGAGCGGCGGCGCTCCTTCGCGACAAGGAAACGTCGCGATGCGGACAATTCTTGTGCATCGGCCAAGACGACAAGGTCGACCTCGGATCCGCGGCGCTCGCGACGGTGGCGTACGCGCAAATCGCCACCACGATCGATCCGTCCTACAAATCCGAAATCGAAAAGCTCACGCCGTTCTTGCGCGCACAACAGAGAGACGACGGCGAATTCATGCACCAATACGATCGCGTGAAAAAAACGCCGATCGACATCCAGCTTCCCTACTACTCCGGTGAGGCGACGCTCGCGCTCGTCCGCGCGTACCAAGTCACCCGCGACCCGAAAGATCTCGAAGCCGCGAAAAAAGGGCTCGATCGCATCGTCGGCGGCGCGTGGAGCTTCTTCGGCAATCGCTACTACTTCGGCGAAGAACATTGGACGTGTCAGGCGATGGACGATCTTTGGAATCAAGGCGCCGAAAATCCGAAGGCGCTCGACTTCTGCATGCGATGGCAGGAGTACATGCGGAAGATGCAGCTCGACGCGAAGGACTCGCCTCACGACGGCGACGGCGCATACACGTTCGATCCGATCTTGACGCCGCGTCTCACACCCGCCGCATCACGATGCGAAGCCGGCGTCGCGTCGCTCGATGCGGCGCGAAAATCCGGAACGTATTCTGCCGCCGAGCTCGCAGCCGTCGATCATCAATTGCGGCGTGCGCTCGCGCTCATCTTGCGGCAACAATTCTCACCGGGACCGGTGCACCTCTTCGCGAATCCGGAAGCCGTGCATGGCGCGATTCCGGGCAGTGAGGTCGACTGGGAAATCCGCATCGATTACGCGCAGCACGCAGGAAGCGCGATGATTCGCTGGCTCGACGTAGTGGCAGAAAAATAGGCTCTTCTGCTGAGGCGGACCTACACCTACTCACAAAACGGCGCACAAAAGATGGCCCTCGCGAGCGTCGTACTTAGGGTGGTTGTAGAATCCACGTAAGGCGATCTTCAGCGCTCGCTGGCGTCGCCTGGAGGCAACCCCTGGAACATCACGGCGGAGCAGGTTGGTGGAAACGAGCTGGCGCGTTCGCGGCGCCCGCACCCAACTCCCGCATCGAGAGTCGGCGATCGCAAGATCGTCCGGGAAACGCCTACGCGTGGTGGAGCTCACGGCACACGTCCTGCAATTCATCCTTGCGAGGTGTCCTGATGAAGAAACCCGTCCTCCGTTCGCTCGATACCGTTCTTGCTGATGAAGCTATTCGGTACATGAAAAACGCCGGCAACGACGAGCTCTCCGCGGCGGTCGCCATCGCGATCGATCGCAACAAGCTCGATGGGACGCTCCGAGCGCCGGACGAGATGGAAATTCATCATGCGCTCTTTTTGCTTCGACGAGCGCGAGGGCTCGCCGCACCGAGCTACGACGACATGCGGCTCGAGTTGAAAAAGCGCGCTGCGGCAGCACGTAGCGCGGCGGCGTAGTCCGCGCTCCAAGTCGTCACCTCTCTGGAAAGACCGAGGCAATTGTTCTCGGCCATGGCCGCGAGTGCTATTCCTAGCAGATGGAAAGTCCGTGGCGTTTGATGGCGCGGTGGGGTCTTGGGACGATCGCTTTGGTTGCGGCTGCGAGCATGCCGGCGTGCGTGGGCGATGCTCCGGCGGCGAACAATGAAGCGGGCGATGGCGGAGAATCCGACGGCAATGTCAGCGGCTTCGAAGGCGGCATAGGTGGCGACGGAGGCCTAGGTGGTGACGGGGGCACGACGGGCGACGGCGCAGTCGCGACCGCACCTCCGACGCACGCAGCGAAAGCGGTCGCCTTCGTCGACATCGATCCGCGTACAGGCACGGTTGGCGGTTTCGTCCGTATCACGAAGGCCGACGACGAAAGCGATGTCGCGGACTACGCCGTCTACGCTGCAAACGACGCCGGAACGAAGTCGTCTGCGACTCCGATTGGATCGGTGAACGTCACAGGCAAGGACGTCGTCTTCGCGATTCCGGATGGAACGACCATCGACGCCGGTACGACGAA
>JAICXU010000641.1 GCA_025934595.1 Polyangiaceae bacterium
GATGGCGGCAGATCACCGGGCACCGTGATGCGGAACGTGAAGGTCTGTTGCGACGCTGGCAGAATGTCTCCGCTCGCCGCGACGACTTGCGACGCGACGACGCGCGCGTCGATGTCCGGGAGCGCTTGCCCTTCTTTGGTCTGCACCTTCACGAAGAGGAGCGAGACCTTGAGCTCGGTGAGCTTCAGCGGCTTTTTCCCGCCGGTGAGAAATACCTTTCCGCCGATCAAGCTGCCCGGCGAGGACGTCGTCGTATCGAGCGTCAACGTGAGGCCTGTTCCACCGCCGAACATCGAATCGAGAAGTCCCATGGTTTTTTTCTCCGGCCTCTTCTTACGCCGGAACGGGACCTTTGTTCCCTCGATTCGTTTGCGATTGCTACTTCGTTCCGATTGCGATCACGAACTCGCAGGGACCCACGAATTTGCCTGGATTTTGCTCGAAATCGGCGAGCACGGATCCCACCTCGGCCCATGCCGCGTCACGCGCCGGCGCATCGAGCGACGAGAGCATCTGATGAAGCGCGCCGAACGACTCTTGCTCGAAGCGAAGACAGTCCTTCGCGGACTTCATGCAAAGCGGCGCCGAAATCGTCTCGGCGTTCACGTCGCGGAATCCCGCGCGCGTGAACGCTTCTTCGATCACGCCCGGCGCGCCGAGACCGAACGGCCCCGGTTGACCGGCGAGCGGCGGCCCGAGCTTCGCGTGTCGACGCACGATCGAAACGGGGACGCTGAAGAATGCGTTCTTGTCGGCAGGCGCAAAGACCATCGCGGCGACGCGTCCGCCGGGCACGAGGACGCGGCGCATCTCGCCGAGCGCGCGCTCACGATCGGGAAAATACATGAGCCCGAGACGCGACATGACGACGTCGAACGATTCGTTCGCGAGATCCAGATTTTCTGCGTCCATCGTGCGCGTCTCCACGTTGGCGAGGCCTGCACGTTTTGCTTCCGACGCCGCGAACGTCAGAATCGTGGGCGAGAGATCCGTCGCGAGCACGCTGCCTCCGGGTCCGACGCGCGCGGCCGCTTGGAGCGTTTGATCGCCGGCGCCGGCGGCGATATCGAGGACGCGAGATCCTGATTTCACGCCGGCGAGATCCAGCATGCGCTCCGTCGCGGGCCCGAGCCATTCGCGGAGCGTCGGTCCCCAGCGATGCCAGGCCTCCGCTGCGGATTCCCACTGCTCGTGTGTCGTGCGCTTGTAGGCGGTCGGATCGAATGTCGTCATGGAGGGGTTGCGCTCGCGACACGGGTGATGGTCGTGCCTTTTGGAATATCGGCGGGAGTCTTGTCGAGAACGCGGAGCATCGCATACGGCGCGTGCTGACCTTGAATGTGCGCAACCTCGAACACCGCAGTCGCGCGCATTTCTTCTCCGGTCGGTAATCGCAAGATCACGTCGAACGGCGCGCGATTGCCATCGAACGTGACGCGAGGCTCGACGAGAACTCCCGATCCGCGCGTGGTGAAGGCGTCACTCACGACAAGAAGGACCGAGGTCATATCGCTTGGATTCGTGCCGGCGGCGAGACCACGTCTCGCGTCGATCGGCTAGAATCCCATCTCCCGCGACGCATGGCCTCCGGCGATGCCAGAGCGGGAGAAGGGATTCGAACCCTCGACGTCCACCTTGGCAAGGTGGCACTCTACCACTGAGTTACTCCCGCAAAACCTAAGGTCCGCGTGTGTATCATGCCCAAATTGCGTGTCAATAAGGCACGCGAAAAGCTCGACTTCAAGATTCGATCGGAATCTGGTGGGCGGTGAGCCACGCGTTGATTTGGGAGAGTTGGGCCTTGGATTCCGCGGAGCGCACGTTTTCGGGCGTCATGTACAGAAACTTCTGAAACGTGTGTCCGCGCACGTCGCGGGCGCGTGGGTCGGCGCCCGCGTTCAAGAGCTCGAGGACGCGCGCGTTCGCTTTGGCTTCCGCCGCGACGATGAGCGCCGTGTCACCGTTCGACGCGGCGACGTTGAGATCCGCGTGCGCAGCGATGAGCGCCTGCACTTGCGGGCCGCGATCTGCGAGAGCCGCGGCCATGAGCGGGGTGTATCCGGTCGACTTGTTCACCATGTTCGGATCGGTCTTTTTCGCGAGCAGATCCATCAGGTATGCGGAATCCGCGTTCGCAGCGGCGTAATGCATGACCGTGTCGCCGGCGTCGTCGGCGTGAGTCGTGTCCGCCCCCGCTGCGAGCAGCGCGTCGAACGCGCCGTGCTTGCTTCGAAAGCACGCGAACTCGAGGAGGCTTCGCCCGTCCTTTCCAACCGCGCTCGGATCGGCGCCGCTTTTCACGAGCGACGTCGCCTTGGGTCCGTCGTCGGCGAGGACTGCGTCTGCAACCAAAGCTGCTTTCGGGTCGGGAAAGCTCTCGAGCGCTTCACTCGAGGCCTTCGACGTGTTGCAACCCGCGACCGAGATGAACAGAGCGAAGAGGAGGAGCCGAGCCGCGCGATCCGAAAACGTCATGACGGATTCTTCGGATCGATACCGACCGGCGGATGCTGGCGCATGGCGCTCAAGAAGGAGCCCATCTTGTGATTTCCAAGCGAGTGGAGACCGGCGAACCCCGACGCGCGGCTCCAAAATCCGGGCGGGCTCGGGTCCGCGATCTTGATTTGTGTACCGAGCGCGGTCGGCGCGAGGAGACGGAACCCTTCCTGCGTGGTGGTGAGGGCCTCGTTTTGGAGGCTATACGCACGAACCTGGCCGTTCGCGGCGGCAGCGCGGGCCGCGGCAGGATCGATTCCGAGCGCCTTGAGCTGGCCGTCGCTCACGCCTGCAGCGTTGAACGTAACGGCCGAATTTCCGGTGACCGCCGCCGCCGTCGAAGCCAGGCCCCCGGCGAGCGAGTGCCCCGCGAAGACCACGTTGTCTCCGTAAGCAGCTTTCGCCTTCTGCCCGAGAGCGGCCGCTTCATTGTACTGTGCCGTGTTGTAACCGAGGCCCTGCATCACGTCGGTCGCTACGTCGGCCGCGTCGTCGGTGCCCGCGAACACGACGGCGTAATGTGTGCCGTCGGTGTAGACGCCCGCCTTGAAGCCACTCTTCTTATCGACGAGCATCTTCGGATCGATCCCAGCGGCCC
>JAICXU010000788.1 GCA_025934595.1 Polyangiaceae bacterium
GAGCGCGCCGAGCGGAATCAGCTGTGCGGCGCGCGGACCCACGTCGTCGCCGAGCTCGGTCGCGGCGCGATCCATCATGCGATCGGCCACCTCGACGTCGATGCCGAGCGCCGGCGTCTGAAACTCCGGCACGTCGGCGCCGAGCTCGCGAAGCGCACGCGCGACCGGCACGACGACGTCGCGGGACAGGAGCACCTGTTTCACTCCGCTTCATACGATGCTTCCCTGCGCGAGGATCCCTGAGTCGCCCGGATTTCGGCTAACCTCTCGCTCCATGCGCGAGCTCGTTCTCGTCCTCGACTTCGGGTCGCAATACACGCAGCTCATTGCGCGTCGCATTCGCGAAGCGCACGTGTACTGCGAGATTCATCCGTGCACGGTGAAGCACGACGACCTCGTCCGAATGAACCCGAAGGCGATCGTGCTCTCGGGCGGACCCTCGAGCGTCTACGGCGAGGGCGCGCCGAGGATCGACCCGCGCACATTCGACCTCCGCATCCCCATTCTCGGCATTTGCTACGGCCTGCAATTGATCGCGCACGAGATGGGCGGCAAGGTCGCCCGCGCCGAGGCCCGCGAGTACGGTGCGGCAAAGCTCAAAATCGACAAAAACGAGGGGATTTTGGCTCGATTTGCGATCGGTGACGAGCTCGAGGTTTGGATGAGCCACGGCGATCGCATCGAGGCGCTCCCGCCCGGCTTCACGAAGCTCGCGAGCTCCGGCAACACGCCCGATTGCGTGGCCGGCAACGCGGAGAAGAAAATCTACGGCCTGCAATTTCATCCCGAGGTCGTGCATACGCCACGCGGCAGAGAAATTTTGGACGCGTTTCTCTTCGACGTCGCGAAGCTCTCGCCTTCGTGGACGCCGGAGTCGTGGGTCGAAGAAGCGATCACGAAAGTGCGCTCGCAAGTGAAGCCGAAAGAGCACGCGATCTGCGGCCTCTCGGGCGGCGTGGATTCCTCGGTCGCTGCGCTCCTCTGTCATCGCGCGCTCGGCGAGAGGCTCACGTGCATCTTCGTCGACAACGGATTGCTTCGCGCCGGTGAGCGCGCGCACGTCGAGAAAACGTTCCGCGATCACTTCAAGCTCGACCTCGTCACCGTCGACGCGAAGAGCCAATTCATCGATGCGCTGAAGGGCGTCACTGATCCGGAGAAGAAACGAAAGATCATCGGCCGCGTGTTCATCGAGTGCTTCGACGTCGAGTCCCATCGCATCAGCGCGAAGCTCGAAGCCAAGGGCGAGTCGGTGAAGCATCTCGTGCAAGGCACGCTCTACCCCGACGTCGTCGAGAGCGTCTCGTTCAAGGGGCCCTCCGCCGTCATCAAGAGCCATCACAACGTCGGCGGATTGCCCGAGAAAATGAGACTTTCGTTGATCGAGCCGCTCCGCGAGCTCTTCAAAGACGAGGTGCGCGCCGCCGGCGAAACGCTCGGCATGCCGCGCGAGATGCTCTGGCGTCATCCCTTCCCTGGCCCTGGTCTCGCCATTCGCTGTCTCGGTGAGGTCACGGACGAACGGCTCACCGTGCTGCGCGCCGCCGACACAATCGTCACCGACGAAATCGAAGCCGCCGGCCTCTACGCGCGCGTGTGGCAAGCGTTTGCCGTGCTCTTGCCGGTGCGATCCGTCGGCGTGATGGGCGACGAACGCACGTACGAAGAGACGTGCGCGGTGCGCGCGGTCTCGTCCGTCGACGGCATGACGGCGGACTGGTCGCAAATTCCTTACGAGACGCTCGCGAAGATTTCGAATCGTCTCATCAACGAGGTGACGGGCATCAACCGCGTCGTCTACGACATCTCGAGCAAACCGCCCGCGACGATCGAATGGGAGTAGGCGTGAGACGACGCACTATCCCTCTCGCACGCGTGATCGCGTTAATCTGTGTTGCACATGCAACTGCGTGTCAGGTGCAATGCAATCACGCTGAGGAGCCGAAGAAGACCGTCTCGCTCCGCATGACGGGCACGGGCACGCCCGGAGCCACGGTCACGATCGACGATCAGCTGATTGGTCCGCTCGGATCGGTGCGCGCGCGCGGCGTGGCCCTTCCCCCGGGGCGCCACACCGTGACCGTCGAAAATGCCGGATATTTCCCTTTCGATCGCATCGTCGAGGCGCCGGACAACCCGGACGCGAAGCCCATTTCCATCGACGTGACGCTCGTCAAAGTCCCCGACTGACGCTGTTTTGCTTGTTTTATCGGCAGATTCGACTAAGAAAGCGGTCCCCATGGCAAATCGTGCAATTTGGAGCATGCGCAAGCGTCACGAGTGGCTGGCAACGCCGCTTCACAAGAGGCGCGTCAAGCGAGCGACGCGCGTGCGTTGCGGTCTGCAAGACGCGATGGATCGCAAGGCGATCGCCGCGCCGACGTCCTCCGACAACGAAAGCTGATTCGGCCGGCCTTTCGCCGCGCCGTCCGTCACGCACGCGCGAGGCGTGTGTGCTTTCACGTTCCGAACCGCGCATCGGACC
>JAICXU010000289.1 GCA_025934595.1 Polyangiaceae bacterium
CGGCGGCGGTGTTGTAATAGACGCCGGCTTGCTCGCGCTCGTAGATCGGGACGACCATCGCCATGTTGTATTTCTTGGCGATGCCTTGGCAGACCTCGACGGTCGGGCCGGGGCAAGCTTCGGCGGCGTCGTACCACTTCGTGTCTTGGCTCGGGCAGAAGTAGGGGCCGTTGAAGATCTCTTGCAAGCCGAGGATCTGCACGCCGGATTTTCCTGCCTGCTCGATGAGCGGCATGTGGCGATCGAATGCAGACTGCTTGACCTTGTCGACCGACCACGACGGATCGAAGGGCGTCGACATTTGAATGAGACCGACTTTGACGTTGCGTGCCATGGGCGCGAGGTTTCCACCGCGCGCGATGACGGTCAAGCTCCGATCGCTGATTTTTGGCTCGATTTCGCGCTGTGCGGCATGACGCTCTCGAGCAAAAAGTAGACGCCCGCGGCTCCGAACGCGCCGACGAACCACGCGTAATCGAAGAGCACGTGGAGGAAATTCACGAAGATGCCGATCCACGCGAAGAAACAGCCCGTGAGGGTGGCGATGACGGCGTTCCAATTCACGCCGAGCGGCGACCCGTAGTCGTAGTCACCCTTCCTCTTGTAGAGGTCCGGCAGATTCAAGCTCCTCTTGCGGAGCAGCCAGTAATCGCAAATGAGGACGCCCGCGATCGATCCGAGGCCGCCCGAGTAACCGAGCAGCCACTTGAAGATGTAGCCATGCGGATCGGCGATGAGCTTCCACGGCATCATCAAGATGCCGACGATGCCGGTGATGAGGCCGCCCGTGCGGAACGAAATGTGTTTCGGAGCGATGTTCGCGAAATCGTTCGCGGGCGAGACCACGTTCGCCGCGATGTTGACCGACAGCGTAGCGACGACGACGGTGAACATCGCGATCGCAATGAGAAGGCGCGACTCGAAGTGGCCGACCAGATCGATCGGATCCCAAATCGGCTTTCCGTAGATCTGCTCCGACGCGCTCGTGATGACGACGCCCATGGCGCTGAAGATCGTCATCGTCGCGGGGAGCGCGATGACCTGTCCGACCGCCTGCTCCTTTTGCGAGCGACCGAAGCGCGTGAAGTCGGGCATGTTGAGCGAGAGCGTCGCCCAGAAGCCGATCATCGCGGTGACGCTCGGCACGAACACCGGCCAAAACGATCCGAGCGTCGGAAATTTCCCCGTCTCGCTCATGATTTTTCCGAGGCCGTGCGCGCGCGAGATCGCCCACCACACGAGGAGCGCGCCCATCACGAGCACGTACGGCGCCGCCAAATTCTCGACCTTTCGCAGCAAATCCATGCCGCGATAGACGATCAAGATGTTGAGCGCCCAGAAGAGCAAAAACGAAATCCACTCGGTCGCGTAGTGACCCGAGACGATCGCGCCGAACGTGCTGCACGGATCGTGAACGACGGTGGTCATGCCGCCCGTGAGCGGATCGGAGACCGCCTCGACGCCGCACACGAATTTGTCTCCGAGGAGCGTCGGCCAGCCCGCCCAGAGCGATTTGAAAAACGTCTGCAGAGCGGCGCCGCCGATCCACGCGTTGATGCCGAACCAGCCGCACGCGACGATCGCGCGCATGACGGCGGGAAAGTTCGCGCCGAAGACGCCGTACGACGCGCGCGCGAAAACAGGGAAGGGAATGCCGTATTTCGTGCCGGGATGCGAGTTCGCCAAGATCGGCGCGAGCACAATCACGTTGCCGACCAAGATCGTGACGAGCGCCTGCCACCAATTCATGCCGGTGCCGATGAGACCGGACGCGAGCATGTACGTCGGGATGCAGTGGGCCATCGAGATCCACAGCGCCGCATACGTGTACGTCGACCACGTGCGATCCTTCAGGCGCGTCGGCGCGAGGTCGCGGTTGTAGAGACGCTCGTCGTCGAGCACCACGTCGTCCGAGAGCTCCACGCGGCCGTCGGCGTGCGCGATCGTGAGGTCCTGTCCCGTCATCGGGACACCTCATAGATCAGCGCCGCTCGCGCCGCCCATTTTTCGGCCGCGACCGCCGTTTCAGCGGCGCGATTTTTTTACAGCAATGTTTCACCAAAAGAGAGGAAAACCGGCCATATTCCGTATGCTCATCGCCCGGAACGTTTTCTTGGGCGGAGGCCACGAGGCAAAGATGTCGAAGCGTCGCTCCCTTTCACTTTTCGTCGGTGTCGTCGCGAGCGGCGCCCTCGCCTTCATCCACACCGGTTGCGGATCGACGGACAACGGCTCGAGCTTCGATCAAGACAGCGGCGCGGCGAGCGACACGGGCCCGGCTGCCGATACGGGCCCCGGATTCGGCGGCGACGGAGCGACCGGCCCCTACTCGGATTTTCCGGCCGCGCCCGTGATCGACGGCGCCGGCGACGCGGGCCCGGCCGCGCCCGCCAACGCGCCGCTGCTCTTCGCAGGGGGAAGTGAAAATGACGGCGGCGCCGACGCTCCATGCCTCGTCGAAAACGAAGTGGGCTCGCTTTTGCCGAGAAATTGGCTGCGTCCGCCTTCGGATGGCAGGCGGGCGGTGGCGAGAATTTGTTCGAGCTGCGCGTGCACGCCGACAATCAGGTGAACGACCTCGTCGTGTACACGACGCAGCCGAATTGGATCATGCCGCAGACGATGTGGAGCGCGCTCGCGCGCGACTCCGCCGGCGTTCCCATGACCGTCTCCGTGCGAGGCGCCGTCTTCGATGGCACCGCGATCACGTCGCTCGCGAAAGGATCGAACGGTCCGTTCGGCATTGCCCCCGTCGATGCGCCGGGCGCGATCGTCTACTGGCACATCATCGGCGGCGCCGACGGCGAGCTCAAAGGCTTCAACGTCGGCGACGACAACGTCGAGCTCGCGTTGCCCGCGGCCACCGTGACCGAATATTCGACGACGTGCGTGGGCTGCCACGTATCCACTCCGGACGGGAAATATGCGGTGTTTTCGTCGAACAGCGCGACGTCGACCTGGGCCGACGGCATCGGCTCGGTGTCGACGAGCCTCGGCATCGGGGTGACGCCTCCGTTCTTGAGCGCCGCCGGAAAAGCCGCGCTGCAGACCGATTCGATGGGCATCATGACGACGTCGATCGCGCATTGGGCCGCGGGCGACTACATGGTGCTCGCGAGCAGCGTCGACAATCACACGCTCCACTGGGTCGAGCTCGACGGCGCCGATCAAGCGGCCGCGAGCGGCACGCTGCCATCACCGGCGGCGATACGAATGCGAATCACATGTCGCCGTCGTGGTCGCATGACGGCTTGAACGTCGTCTATGGATCGGCGCCGCAGAGCACGGCGGGCAGGCCCGACGGAGCCGACAACGACGTGTACATGGTGCCGTACAACGATCGAAACGGCGGCGTCGCGAAGAAGATGACCAACATCGACACCGCCGACAACGAGTACTACCCGTCGTTTTCGCCCGACGACAAATGGATCACGTTCAATCGATCCGCGAACGCGGACGGCTGCTACTCGGTGGCAAGCGCCGAGGTCTATGTCGCAAAAGCCGACGGCACGGGAACGGCAACACGACTGGCTGCGAACGATCCGCCCGCGTGTGCAAATCGTCCGAGCCCCGGCGTCACGAACAGTTGGCCCCGTTGGGCTCCGGCGAAACCAGCGCCGCAAACGGTGAACGGCCTCACGTACTACTGGGTCGTCTTCAGCTCGAAGCGGTACGACGGCGCGACGCCGCAGCTCTACATGGCGCCCGTCGTGATCGACGCGACCGGCAACGTGCAAGAGTACAAAGCCGTCTACTTGTGGAACCAGCCGCCGGCCGAGAAAAATCACACGCCAGCATGGGACGTCTTCGCGATCCCGCCGACGCCGCCGCGTTGACGAAATAGCTTCTTTTCGGCCTTATTTCGATTTGCGAAAGAGCGACTGGAAGAACCAGCGCAGACGATTGCGGAAGCGCGCCATGCCGCCGGGGCCGCTGCCTTGTCCGCTCATGTTGCGGCTCAATTGCGGCGGACGCGCGGAAGGGTGCACGCCGAAGATCGTGTAGAGGTTGATGAGGTCGCCGACGAGATCGCTGATGCCGCGCGTCTCGACGTCGTGCGCTTGGCAGTAGCTGTCCGGCTTGTTGCGGATCATGCACTTCGCGATGATGCGCATCACGTTCGGATCGATGAGCTCGCCATTGCCGTCGAGGAAATGTTTGTACGTGAAGAAGCGGTCGGCGGGAGCGAGCTCGTTGCCCATCTCGGGCGTCTTCGGCGCGCGGATCGAGTTGATGACCGTGTACTCGTGCTCGAGATAACTCTCGATCGTGTTGCTCTCTTCGGCGCGCTCGTACTCGATGAATTTGTGGAAGTGATCGTAGAGCGTCTTCGGATTCGCGTACGCGCCGCTGATCAAATAGTAGAGGAGGGCGCCGAGCGAATAGATGTCGGCGGGACGACCGACGCTCTTCTGGATTTTCGCGCGGACGTTGTGCTCGCTGGGCTCGCGGTACGGCCGGCCGAGGACGATCCGCTTCTTCACGCGATCGGCATAGAGAATTGGATACTGCTCGTTGCGATTGAACAGCGAGAAGTGATCGTTTTTCGCGATCTGAATGTAGAAGTCCTCGAAGTATTCCACTTCGGGCGAGCCCTGCTGCACGTTCACGAGCAACTCGAGCGTGTTCGTCTCTTGCTCGGGGCTCTGGAAGAAGAGAGTGCCCGGCACGCTCTTCAAGCGCGTCATGCCCATCGATACGTCGGGATCTTGCACCTTCGCGACGTTGAAGTCGGCGAGGCGAACCTCGAGCGCGGAGCCGCGAAGATTCGGGTCGGGCAGGGCGATGAGAATGTTGGCGGGCTTGATGTCGCGATGGCTGATGTTTCGAATGAGATGCGCATACTCGACCGCCGAGGCGATCGGGATCATGTAGTCGAGCACGCGGAAGATTCGCTCCTGCATCGAGAGGAGCAAAAGGTCTTCTTTTTCCCCGGTCGAGCGCGATCCTTTGAGGCGCTCCTCGAGCGACATGCCGAGCTTCTCGAGCACGACGAACTCGCTCTCGACCTTGTCGCGGATGACGGGCGGCAAAAATTCTGCGGCGTCTTCGCCTTCGCCCGACGCAAAGAGCTTCACGATGTTCGGGTGCCCCTGCACGCGCTCGAGCAGCTCTTTCTCCATCTGGAAGCGCATCAATTCTTCGGCGTCGACGCCCTTCTGCAAAACCTTGATGACGATCGCGCGTCGAAAATCCGTCTTCGATTCGAGCCAGCGCTCTTCGCCGAGATACGCTTTTCCGAATCGGCCCGATCCGATCTCGATCGGCATGCCGCGCGAATCGAGCGCGAACGCGTACGCGCGCGACCTCACGACGTGCGTGCTCGCCGCGCGATACTGCGATTGTGATCCTGGCGTTCCGAGATCGCCGCGCGCGCCGACTTGTGAGGCGCCC
>JAICXU010000672.1 GCA_025934595.1 Polyangiaceae bacterium
CGCGGCAAGCGCGTCGTCGTGCTCGACGACTCCATCGTGCGCGGAACCACGTCACGCAAGATCGTGAAGATGGTGCGCGACGCCGGAGCGCGCGAGGTGCACCTCCGGATCTCGAGCCCGCCGACCGAGTGGCCTTGCTACTACGGCATCGACACGCCGACGCGCCGCGAGCTCATTGCATCGAGCCACTCGGTCGACGAGATCGCGCGCTACGTCACCGCCGACACGCTGCAATATTTGTCGCTCGACGGCATGCTCTCCGCCGTCGCGGGGCCCGAGGCCACCGCGTCCGACAAGAAGAGCTTTTGTCACGCGTGCTTTTCGGGAAAGTACGCCATCAATTTCATTCCGCCGAGCAAGCGCCAATCGCGTCTCGTCGGCGTGTGATTCGAGCCCGCGCGGCTTACAACCCGAGCGAGCTGAGATCGAACGTGGTGAGGCAGATGCCCGTCGGGCCGAAGCCGCCGACGAGCGTGCCGCCGCCGGAAGCTGCTGCAACGTCGAGGCAGCAGTGGCTCGAGTCGCACGGCGTCGTTGCGTCACAAGAAGCGGGGCTGTTGTCGAGCACGAACGTCGCGATCTCTTCGATCGTGATCGTGAGGCCGTCGGTGATGTCGCACGTGCCGCCGCCCGAGAAGATGACGCCGGCGTCGTCGATCGTTCCCGAGTCGATGCCCGTCGCTTTGCCCGAGTCCGTGGCGCTTCCCGAATCGCTCTGCGAGCTCGAGTCCGCGCCGTAGCTCGAATCGGTGACTGCGCCGCTGTCCGCCGCGCCGCCGCCGCCCGTTCCCGGGCCGTTTCCGGCGACGTCGTTTCCGCTCGCGGAGCAAGCGGCGATGCTGGCCGCGCAGAACAACGTGGTGATGAATCCCAACCCGACCTTATTCAGGCGACGCATGCGCGAACCTTATTCGCGCATTTTCAACGTGCAACGACAAAACGCGCGCGTGATTCGAATTGTACGAAAAGCTAATAGCTCGTCGCGTCAGCGGGAAGCTGTCAGGGTCCTTCGTCGTAAATGCGCACGCTGTGGAATAGCGCGCTGTCGCCGCGCTCGAAGACCATGAGGCCTTCCTTCGGCGCCGTTTCTCCGCCGCGCAGCTTCTCGATTTCGTATTCGATCGAGCACGTGCGACCATCGTCAGCGGTTCGTCGCACGATGGGAACCCAGTCGTTCGCGCCGTGAGTATTCTGCAAAAGCGAAATGTAGAAGTCGTGCATCTGTCCGCCTTCGCGCGAATACGATTTTCCCGTGCCGTCGCGCAGCGAGCCCGCCGACTCGAATCCGGCCACGATGGCGTCGGCGTCGCCGAGACGAACGGCGCTCAAATGCGTGGCAACGTCTTGCGCGAGGCTCGGCTCCGTCTCGGGATTCGCGCGAGGTGGTCGCGCCGCTTGCCAGCGATCGAGAGGCTGCGTGGCGTGATAGACGCGGAGGTCGACCTCTCGCGCGCGACGGCGCTCGACCACGACGGCGACGGGCAGCTCGACGGGCCGCCCGTCGACACGCAGCGAGAGGATCCCTTCGGCGACGTCACGGTCGACGCCCACCAGCGTTCGCTCGTGCGCGTAGCTGGCGCCGGCGTCATTAAGCCATTTGGCGAGCTTGGACAGCTTCGCTTTGATCTCGTTCAGGCCCGCCGCCACACCGAAGACGGGCTCGTAGGTCGAGGCGCGCTCGCCGAGGCGAACGGTCAGCTCTTCCTGCGAATCGCCGAGCAGCGCGGGAAAGTAAACCTCCGACAACCTCCCCCGGAGCTTGGACGACGGCCGTTCGGCGTCTTCGTCGAGCATCGAAGTCAGGATAGCGCGGCGTCCGCGCCCTTGTCGCCCCTTTCCGCGCTTGACGATCCACCGGAGAAGCGTGAGCTTGTCGGGAGGTCGCTCCTTTTTCGGCCGGAACGGTGCCCATGTTTTCCTCTTTGCCGCGCCGAGTATCGGTCTACGAGGTCTCCCCGCGCGACGGCCTGCAGAACGAGAAAAACGTCGTTTCGCTCGAGGCCAAGGTCGATCTCGTCCGCGCGCTCGCAGGGGCCGGTCTCGCGAAGATCGAGGCGACGAGCTTCGTCGCGAAAGACTGGATTCCGCAGCTCGCGGATGCCGACGAGCTCGTGCCGCGACTCGCTTCGCTCGAAAAAGACGGCTCGCCGACGTTCACGGCGCTCGTGCCGAACCTGCGCGGTCTCGAGCGCGCCAAAGCTGCCGGGCTCCGCGAGATTGCGTTCTTCATGAGCGCCTCCGAAACGCACAATCACAAAAACACCAACAAGAGCATCGCCGACTCGCTCGCCGTATTCGCCGAGCTCGTCCCCGTCGCGAAATCGGCGGGCATACGCGTGCGCGCGTATCTCTCGACCTTGTGGGGATGTCCGTACGAAGGCGCGGTCGACCCCCATCGGGCGCTCGAAATCGCCGTGGAGCTCCGTGACGTCGGCGCCTATCGCATTTCGTTGGGTGACACGATCGGTTGCGGAACACCGGCGCAAACGGACGCCATTTTGAGGCTCTTTTCGTCGCGAATCCCTGTCGATCTTCTCGCCATGCACATGCACGACACGCGCGGCACTGCGCTTGCGAACGTGCTCGTCGGGCTCGAAAATGGCGTCACCGAGCTCGATGCGGCCGTCGGCGGCCTCGGCGGTTGTCCCTATGCCCCCGGCGCGGCGGGCAACCTCGCGACCGAGGACCTCGTCTACATGCTTCACGGGATGGGCATCGAGACGGGGATCGATCTCGAGAAGCTCATCAGTGCCGCGAGCCTCGCCGAGAAAATCGTCGGTCGCTCGCTTCCGGGGAAGGTCCATCAGGCGGGTGCGGACATTCTCCGCCGTGCGGCCGTTCGGCCGGGTCCCCAGACGTGAGCCAAGCGGCCCCGAGCGCACCCTCTTCCGCCCCCGCAGCTCTCACTTGTGAAAGAAGCGAAAGGCGACCCTTTCATTTTTGCATCGTGCGCTCATGGTTGAGCTAAGGATTTCATTGCAAATCTTGA
>JAICXU010000427.1 GCA_025934595.1 Polyangiaceae bacterium
CCGAGCGTGATGATGCCCGCGGTGTGCGCGCCCGTGATCGCCGTGCCGTTCACCGTGAGCTCGGCCGCGGATTCGACGAAGAAGCCGACGCCGACGTAATTGTCGTCGACGTAATAACCGTCGGGGCTCGTGCGCGTGCCGGCGACGATCGAATCGTCGACCTCGGCGACGGTCGCGCCTTCGAATTGCGCGCCGACGCGCGTGCCGGCGAACGCGACCGACTGCAGCGTGGCGTTCACGGCATTCAAATTGAGGCCGATCGGGCCGAGGGACGACGGGTCGTCGGGAATGCTCGTGCCGAGAAATGCGGTGTGCGCGATCTTCGTCGCGCCGCCGCCGGCGGCGTACATGTCCATCATGTTGCTCGCCGCGATCGTCGAACTTTCGACGTCGATCGACGACTGATTCGACTCGATGCCGATGCCTTGCTTGTTCACGGGATCGTACGATGTGCCGCGAATTACCGATGATTTCACGATGCCCGTCGCGAAATTTTTCGTCGCGCTCTGCGAGTTCATGAGGACGCCGAAGCCCTGGTTGTCGATGATCGCGCTCGAGTCGATCGTGACCGCGACTTTGTCGGCGCCGTAGACTCCCCAGCCGAAGCCGCTATTCGCCCCGAACGGATGGCCGTCGCGCACGACCGAAGACGTGAGCGTGAGATTCGCATTCGGAGAGCCATCGCCGGAGACGCCGACGTTGATGTCGTCGTTGTCCGCGATGTCGCTGCTCTGCACCGTGACGTGCGCGCCGTAGCCGATGTAGAGGCCGAACGACGTCGTGTCGGTCGCGCCCGCTCGCGTGCCGCGCACGACGACGTTCGTGAGCGCGGCCGTCGTCTTCGCGTTGCCGATCGCGATGCCGGTGTAGTGGCTGCCTTCGACGATGACGGAATCGAGGGTGACGTCGCCGGCGAGGACGCCGAGCGCAGCGTGATAGTCGCGGAACGTGATGCCCGATATGGCGAGAGGCACGTCGTTCGAGAGCGAGAGCGCGCTCTTCGTATTGTCCGACGCTTGGAAGACGACTTGCTCCGCGCATCGACCGACGACGGTGACGCCGACGGTGGGCGTCATCATCACGTCGCCGTAAGCTCCCGAGTCGACGGCGATGACCGCGCCGCTCGTGGCGGCAGCGAGCGCGGCGGTGAGCGTGTCGAAGTGCGTGGCGTCGAGCTGACCGGCCGTGAACGAGTCGTCGACGAAGAGCGTCGCGTTCGGAGGCGGAAAGGCCGCATTGCAATCGCCGACGGGAACGCACGTGGCCGAGCCGACGGCGTCACGTGTTGCGCCGGTACAGGCGGACGACGGGATCACGACGTCACATCCCCAACCCGACGCATTCGGAACGAAGCCCGCCGGACATTGCGTCGGCCCGACCGCCGCGCAGGTCGTTTGTCCGATGACCGGCGACGTTCCCGCGGCGCAGGCGCTCGCCGGCAAGATGGGCGCGCATCCGCCGGGGTCGCCGAGCGATTGAAATCCGTCCGCACAGGTCGACGCGTCCGCGCCAGCACCGCCGGGGGCCGGCCCGTCGCTCGGCGAGGACGAGCAGCCGATCAGCGAAAATCCCCCGAAAAAGAGCGCCGCGCCGGTAAAAAAAAGCCCTGAAACGAAGATGAGCGCGCTTCGCACGGCGCGGAATCTGTCCGAAAGCAGCGCGGAGTCAAGGGCTCACGGCGTCGCGCCCCGTCACCTCGATTCGGCACAGAATGCTTGGATCGGCGAAAAAAGCAGCGCAAAATGATTCCTCGGGAGGTCACGCATGAAACGTTTCGTCTGGATTGCGGCAGGATCGGTCGTGCTCGGTTGCGCTTTCGGCGGCTCGCTCGAGGCGTGCGGTGGCGGTGACGATTCGGTCGCGGCCGGAACGGACAGTGGCGTCGGCGGCGATGGCACGATCGGCACCGGCGACGATAGCGGGAGCGGCGTCACCGACAGCGGCACCGTGACCGACGGCGGTGGCGGAAGTGACGGCGGCGGCGGCCCCGTTTCGAACCCGGGCAAGGCGACGTGCGGGCCCACGATTTCGTGTGATCTCGACGCCGGCGGTGGCGGGAGCCCCTTCTGCTGCGAGCGCTCCGACGGCGGCGACTCCTGCGAGACCTCGGGCGGTGCATGCGGCGGCGTCACGTTCCAACTCGCCTGCGACGAGCCCGCCGACTGCCCGAACAACAAGCCGGCGTGCTGCATGAACACGAGCTCGATCGGCCTGAGCCCAGATGCCAGCGTCTCGAGCGGTCAAGCGCAATGCAGCTCGCATTGCGGCGGAGGCGATCTCATCTTGTGCAAGACGTCTGCCCAATGCGGCGACGGCGGAACGTGCGCGAAGGTCACGTGTCACGGCGGCGATACGTTCTTCGCCTGCAACACGAACGCCGACTGCAAGTAACGCGTCGCCTTTTCGAAGACCGCGAGAGCAACGTCCTCCGGCTCGTCGCACACACCTGACGGCCTCGAGTTGCTCCAGGCGCGCGCGCGTCCTATGAGATCGGCCATGCTCGACATCCGCGGAGGTGCAGCATCGCTCGCGTTCTTCGCGTTGATCGCCGCGTGCAACGGCGGCGACGATTCGGAGGGCAGCTTGGGAGATGCGACGCGCGGCAGCGATGCGGCAGCCGGCGACGCATCCTCTTCGACCATCGATGGCGGCGCGGTCGGTCCGAGCGATTCGGCGGCGCGTCCGCCGAGCGGCGCATTCGTGATCGACGAAACGTTCAACGCCATGGCGACGGCGGCCGCGCCCGCGAGCCCGTGGGCCGTCTCGTCGTCACCGAGCGGATCGGTGCTCGTCGAAGAGATCCCATTCGCAACCGACAAGAGCGTCGTCCTCGCGAAACCGGACACGACAGGCACGTCGAGCCTCGGCGTCGCCTTCCCCGCGCAAACGGGGCGCGTCGTCTTCGAAGCGAAAGTGAAAGCAGCGGAAACAGCTGGATTCAAGGCCATTCCGTACATCTACGATTCCGCGGGCAACGCCGTGGCGTCCGTCGCTTTTCAAGACGGAAACATCCAAGCGCACATCGGCGGGGCTACCACCGTCATTCAGCCGTTCGTCGCGAATGCTTGGTATCGCGTGCGCGTCGTCGTCGATACGAGCGCGGGCGCGTTCGATCTGTACGTCGACGGCGTCCGCAAAGAGCACGCCGCCCTTCTCCGCACCGCGTCCGCGTCCGTCGATCACGTGAGCTGGTTCATGGACGGCACGAACACCGGCACCTTGTACGTCGACAACGTGAAGGTGTTCACCGAAGCCGGCTACATCGGCGCGCCACCTTCTCCGATCTTCGATGCGAAAGATTTCGGCGCGAAGGGCGACGGCACGACGAACGACACGGCTGCGATCCAATCTGCGATTGCAAAAGCGGCGGGCACGGACGGCTCGGTCGTTTTGCGCGGCGGCACTTTTTCGAGCGGCACGCTCACGCTTCCGAGCCACATGACGTTCTTCATCGACTCGTCGGCCGTTCTCCTCGGCAGCGCGAACGCCGCCGATTATCCGACGCAAACGCCGGCCACGGGAAATACGCAGCTCTCGAACTGCCAGCGCGCTCTCCTTTATGTACCGAACGCGGACAGCGTGTGGATCGACGGCGGCGGCGTCATCGACGGCCAAGGCGACTCGTTCACCGGCGTCGAGGCCACGCGGCCGATGCTGATTTGGTCGGTGCTCTCGAAGAACGTGACCGTGCAGAATTTGTATTTGAGGAAGGGCGCGGTCTGGAGCCTCGTCTCGATGGAGTCCGATCACGTCACCATCAACGACATCAACTTGCAGTCGAACTTCATCACGCACGACGGCATCGACATCGTCGACGGCACGGACATCACGGTCGAAAACTGCGCGATCAATTCGGGCGACGACGCGATGTGCCCGAAGAGCGGCGTGCGTCGCGGCATCGACGGGCTCCTCGTCAAAGACTCCGTTTTCAGCGGAAATAATGGGGGATCGAACGGCATCAAGCTCGGCACCGCGACGTACGGCGCGGTGAAAAACGTGACGGTGCAAGACAGCTGGGTGAAGGACGTGCAGTACGCGGCGATGGCGGTCGAGTCGCGACAAGGATCCGACATCGACGGCATGTCGTTCGATCGGATCGAGGTCACCGGCGTGGGCGACGCGTTCTTCGTCTATCTCGCGCAGCAAAACGAAACGCACCCGATCGGCGACGTGCCGAAGCTCGGGAGCATCGATCACGTCACGTTCACCGACATCCTCGGCACGACGGCGTCGTACGGCAACTCGCCGCACCAGGGCTCGCTGATCACCGG
>JAICXU010000425.1 GCA_025934595.1 Polyangiaceae bacterium
CCGCGCGCTCGAGGTCCACGAGCTCACCGGCAGGACGCTCACCGAAGCCCAGAAGGGTCATGGATTTTCCGAAGCTCGCCACGAAGCCTGTCTCGTCGCGATTTCGCGATCGCCGGACGAGCTCACGACGCGCATTCGCACGCGCGTCGAGCATTGGCTGTCGGACGGCTGGATCGAAGAGGTCGAGACCCTGCGCGCACGCGGATTTGCAGACGCGCGGGCGATGAAGACGGTGGGCTATCTCGAGATCGGACGCTTTTTGGACGGGTCGGTGGCCCGCGAGGATCTCGGCGAGGCGATCGTGAGGAGGACCCGGATTTTTGCGCGCCGCCAGCGCACATGGCTGAACCGGCCCGGCGCTCCTCTCGTTTGGTTATAGAACCATTCGCGATCTCGTTACTTTCCAACGAAACCCCGCATGAGATATCACTAGAGCGCAAAGAGGGGCCCGGGTTGGCCCTTCCCGAGGGAGGAAGCATGCCGACGTTTCACGTAACGCAGCGTCTGTTGTCGGTGGCCACGCATTACGACATTCGTGCGGACGGCTCGGACGTCGTCGTCATGAGCGTGAAGGGCTCGTTCATGAGCGCTACGCCGAGCTTCACGCTGTCGGAAGGATCCGGCGGAAAAGAGCTCGGAACGCTGAAGGGCAACTTCGCGAAGACGAAGTACGTGATCGCTTCCGGCGACGGCAAAGAGCTCGCGACGATCGAGTTTCCTGCCGTGGCATTCAAGAAATCGATGACGCTCATCACCGGCGGCAAGACCTACACGTCGCAAGGCAGCGTGAAAGACGTGTTCCGCTGCGCCGAGGGCGACGCCAAGCCCGTCATCGAGGTCACGAAAAAAGAAGGCCTCACCGCCGTGCGCGACACGTTCACGGTGACCTTCGACGACAGCATCGGTCAGGTGGTGGGACTCCTCTCGACGGTCGCCATCCACTCGCGCTTTTTCGAGATGGTCTGATCGCACGGACGCGCGGAGAGTGAGCCTCGCATCCGCGCGGCAGCTTTGGGCGAACGCGTCGCCCGAGAAGCGATGGGCCGCTCGCACGATTTTGGAGGGGCTCGGGCTCGTCGTGGCGCTCGTCTACGCGTGCATCGTCACGTATCCCTTGCGCGCCGCCCCCGCCCCCGCCATTTTGCCGACGAAACCCGAGCGCCTGGGAATTCCCGAGCCGAAACGTCGCGCGATCTTCGCGGAGCTCGCCGGTGACGAACCGCGCGCACGAAAGGAATCCGCGGAAAAATTTCCCGGCGATGCATGGTCCATCGAAGACGAGCGCGCGGCCCATGAGCGCGATCGCGCGCGTGACCTTGCGAGCACGCGCAAAGTCTCGGTCTCGGACGTGTACTTGATCCTCGACGAGGGCATCCGCGAGCACTGGCTGGCGCCCAACCAAAAGCCGCTCGATGCGACAGTGGTTCCTCTCAAGCCGCGATTCCGGTGAGATTCCTCGGCCTTCGTCTCGTTTTGTGGCTGTTCGTCGCGGCTTCGGTGACGCCGCATCTCTTGAAAGATCCGTTCCACGTCACCGACAACTACGACGAGCACTACTTCTACGCGCACGACGACGCCGCGCGCATCACGATGGCGCGCTACCACGAGCTGCCCGCGTGGAATCCGTACTACTGCGGCGGCATTCCTCTCGCGGCGAATCCGCAAGACGAGTCGCTCGCGCCCGATTTTCTTTTGCGGCTCGCGTACGGAACGGGTCCCGGGCGCCGGCTCGCGGTGCTCCTCTTCTTGGTTTTGGGAATGGAGGGCACGTTCTGGGTCGCGAAAAAGCACGAGTGCACGACGCTAGGCGCGATCACGGCCGCAGCCATTTTTGCGGTATCTGGACGCTTTTTCTACATGCTCGAATCGGGCTGGGTGAACATGTTCGGCTTCGAGCTTCTGCCTTGGGCGGTGCTCGGGCTCGAACGCGGGCTCGTCTCGTGGCGATGGCGCATCGTCGGAGGATTCGCGGTCGCGTGGATGATCCTCGCGGGCGGCACCTACACGGCGCCGTACACCGTGCTCGTTCTTTTGACACTCACGCTCTACGACATGATCGCGCGTCTCTTGCGACCCGCGCTCGACCCGGGCGACGGCATCGCGTGGTGGCGACCCTTCGTGAGCCTCGTGAGCGTCGGCGTCGCGACTCTCTTTTTCGCGGCCGCGAAGATCTTGCCGATGCTCCGCGTGATCGCCGCGCATCCGCGCATCACGCACCGACCGGGCTCGAACGAGGCGTTCGACGTTCTCGCGACGCTCATCACGTCGCACTCGCAGGATCAACACGGCATGTCGTCCGAGAGCTACATCGGCATGCTCGTCGTCGCCCTTGCCCTGCTCGCGTTGATGCTGCGCGATCGCCTCGCAGTGCGCTTCATGGCGATGGTCGCGATCTTCTTCGCGCTCTCGTTGGGCGATCAAGGTCAGTGGTCGCTCTGGTCCTTCGCGCACTCGCTTCCCGTCTACGGACAGCTGCGCAATCCGGAACGCTTCACGATCGTGGTCGGTTTTTTTCTCTCGCTCACGGCCGCGCGCGCGCTCACGCACATGCAGGATTGGCCGAAAAATATAGTGCATTCGCTGTACGCGCGATTTCGCGCATTTCGTAAAAAATCGGTCCCTGAATCGCTGCCCCGCGTCGCCGGAATGGTTTGCGCGACCCTCGGCGTCCTTTCGTGCGCGCTCATCGGGTACCTCGCCGTGCACACGCTCGTCATGGACGACCGCATGCACGAGGCGCTCTTCACGCAAGACGCTCCGCTCGCCATGAACGACGACTTTCACCAAGCGCGCGGAAACCGATGGGATGCGCAAGTGTGGGCGCCGGCAAGTCGCGGCTCGCTGCAATGCTTCGAAGAGACCGAGTTCGAGCAATCACCGCTCTTGCGCGGTGATCTCGCGGCCGAAGAATTTCCGCTCGATCCGGCGAAGGCCACCGTCTCGCGTGTGTCGTGGTCTCCTTCGAAAATCGTCCTCGCCGTCCACGCGACCGAGCCCGCCGTCGTCGTCGTGAATCAGAATTTTTCGCCGCGATGGTCGGCGAGCGTCGGCGACGTGCAGTCGCTCGAGGGCGAGCTGTCGGTGCAGATCCCCGCCGGCGATCACGAGGTCGTTTTGAAATACGACGACACGCTCTTCGACTTCGGCGTGCTCGTCTCCCTTTTGTCGCTCGCGGCCGCGATCTTTCTCTTCGGTCGCTGGGCGTTCTACAAAGTGAGCGCTTCGTCGAGCAGCTCGCCGAACGTCGCGGGCAGCGTCGCGTGAGGCGGAACGACGTGCGCGATGTCGGGATTTCCGCGTAAATCAGCGTGAATCGGCAACGCTTCTTGCGGGCCCGACTCCGGTGGCGGCGTCATCGGCGGCGGCGGAATGTCGTTGTCGAACGTGAGCTCGGCCTCGCGCACCTCCTCGTGCGAGACGGGACGACGCGATGACGGCGGTGGCTCTTCGATTTCGTCTTCCGACTCTTGGAGCTCGAGCACCGGATGCTTCCCGTTGTCCGGCGGAGCATCGAAACCCGATTCGAGGATCGCCGACATTTCGCGCGTGGGCCGATTGCTCGGCGCGCCCAGGTCGTCGAGCGACGCCGCGAGGCGATCTTCGAGCGTGCTCGATTGCTCGATGAGATCGTCGGTGTCGGCGTCCATCACGTCGTCTTCGAGGTCGGCCTCGCCGACGATCTCGAGCTCGCCGGAGTCGACTCCGTTCACCTGCTCGGAGAGGGGCGCAGCCGCGACAAGACGCTGCTGGCTCTGAAGCTCGTCGGCGACGGGCGCTCCCTCTTCTTGCTCCGCTTCGATCTTCGCGACGGCGTCGAACTCGGCGTCGATCATCACGGCCGGTCGCACCGAAATGCGCGCGGAGTCGTCGTCTGCGTCAGGCGCGATCTCCATGACCTCACCGTCCGCCTCGGTTGCGAGCTCGTACTGCTCGAACGCTTCTTCCATCGACGCAGGATGCTCGGTCGCGGCCGGCGCGGGCGAACGCGGAGGAGGCGCAGGCTCCGGCGGGGGCTCGGACCAGCCTTTTTCCGTATCCAAGACCGCCATCGGCGCAAATGCAGGGAGGTCGCCGTGCGCCTCGCCATCGGACGCAGCTCGTGGCTCGTCGACCCGTGCTTTCACTCGTGCCAGCAACGCCTCGAGCCTGGAGATGCGCTCGCGATCCATCACCGCGGCTCTCGGCCTTGCTGCAGCCGGCGCAGAGCTTCCGCCCAACCGATGCCCGACTCGATCGCGCGCCGCACGTTTCCCGCGCTGTTCGCGTTGGAAACGAGATACCGCGTGCCTTCTTCG
>JAICXU010000261.1 GCA_025934595.1 Polyangiaceae bacterium
GACGCGTGAAGGGCGCGGCGCCGCTCGACGGAACGGTCGCGCTCAAGGTCATCAAGGACGAGTACGCGCTCAACATGGACTTCGTCCACATGTTCGTCGACGAGGCGACCATCGCGCAGCGGCTCGATCACCCGAACATCGTCAAGATCCAGGATTTTTCGGCCGACGGCGATCGCATTTTTTTGGCCATGGAATTTTTGCTCGGCCAATCGCTCTGGAACGTGTGGCAAGCATGCAAGGAGCGAAAGGTCAGGCTTCGCTACGACATGCTCGCGTGGATCTGCGCGCGCGTGTGCGACGGCCTCCACTACGCGCACGAGGCGCGCGACGAGCACGGGACCTTGCTCGAGCTCGTGCATCGCGACGTGAATGCGACGAACATTTTCGTGCAGTACGACGGCACGGTGAAGGTGATCGATTTTGGCCTCGCAAAAGCGGTCAATCGCGTCACGCGCACCGCGGCGGGCGTCATCAAGGGCAAGCTCGCGTACATGTCACCCGAGCAAATCATGGGCGGCGGCGTCGATCGACGGGCCGACATCTTCGGTCTCGGCGTCACGCTCTGGGAGCTCTCGGTCGATCGCCGCCTCTTCAAAGTGAAGGACGACATCGACACGCTGAAGGCCGTGCACGACGCGAAGGTGCCGGACCCCACGACGCTCGTGCATGGTTACCCGCCGCAGCTTTGGCGCATCTTGAAACGCGCGCTCGTGCGCGACAAAGACGCGCGATACCAGACGGCGCGGGAGCTCGGCGCGGCGCTCGATGCGTTCGCGACCAGCGAAGGTCGCGTCATCGGGCCCACCGAGGTGTCGGACGCGATGGCCTCGCTCTTCGAGCACGAGCGCGAACGACAAATGGCGTGGATCATGGAAGCGAGCGATCCGCAAAAATCGGCGCCGAAGCACACGCTGAATCCGCCGCCCGAAAAAATGGATTACGCGGAGATGGGATCGAAAGTGCAGCCGCGACCGGGCACGTTCGCCGAGGCCGATTCGAATGCGGCTACGTCGGACTCGCCGCGCGACATGGCTCCCCCGCAAGACGTCTCGATGCAAGATTTGAGATCGCCGAAGATTCCTGGAGCGCCAGCCGTTCCGGATTTTTCGACGGAAAAGTCGCCGAAGAAAAATCCCCCCGACGAGCGGACGAGCGACGCACCGAAATCGAAGACGAAGACGAAGCCGAAGGAGCTCGAGACCACCGCCGAAAAAATCGTAGAAGAGCCCGACGAAAGCGGCGGAAAAACGGCGCTCGCGATGATCGCGGGAATCGTGCTCGCGCTGATGCTCGTGGCAGCCGTGCTCGCGGAGATTACGAAAAAATAACGCGCCGGCCCCGTCGGGCATTTCCGAGCCGGAGAGATGGCGCGATGTCCGGGTGCTGTGTTAGACGAAGGCTCCCGAGCCCCAAGGAACAAGCCGAAGTGGCGGAATGGCAGACGCAGCGGATTCAAAATCCGCCGAGGTAACCCCTCGTGAGGGTTCAAGTCCCTCCTTCGGTACCGTGTTTGGAGACGAGAAGGCTTCGCCTTTCCCTATCTCAAGGCTGCTTGATCGTTTTGTACACCGTGATGCCGAGCGACGAGAGCATGACGAGATCGTCGTTCACGAAGACCGACGGGCCAATCTCGGTCGAATCGAAATCGGAGCCGTCGGATTTGGTAGCCGCGCCGATCTCCGCGCCCGTCGTGGGATCGTAAACCTCGAGGCCGCCGAACACGCCGCCGACGAAGAGCTCGCCGGAGCGATATGCAATGCCATGGTCGCGGCTCGAGCTGAGCGTGAGCGAAATATGCTCGTCGACGCCGTCGCTCGCGTTCAAGCGATACCCGTCGCCGTCGCCCGTCGAGACCCATAGATCGGTGCCGTCGAAATCCAGGTCGGAAGGACCGTAACCGGTGGGCCCCGAGACACTGGAGAGCACGCTGCCGTTCGAGGGATCGACCTTCACGATTGCGTTCGTGTCTCCTGCGATCGCGATGACGAGGTGGGAGCCGTCCCACGTGAGGCCCTCCGCATACGTGGCGAGCGTCGAATACAAGCTCGGCAACGTGAACGTGCGGTCGACGGTGAGGCTGCCGACGGGGAAGCGCTCGAGGACGTACGGCTGCGGATTTCCCGTCGGTGCGACGATCCAGAGCTCTTGGCCGTCGTAGGTGATGCCCGTCGCGTTCGGAGCTGGCGCCCCCGTCGCGCTTTGGGCGGCGAGGGAGTACACGGCGGAACCTGCTGCCGATCCGGCGTCCATCGTGCCCGAATCGAATCCGGGCGCCGCTCCGTCGGTGACCCGGGATGCATCCGCCCCGCCGCCGGATCCGCCGTCGCTGGCCCCGCGCGATCCGCCACCGCCGCCGCCCGCCGTGCCGCCGCCCGACGTGCCGTCGTCGTTCGTGCCGTGGATGCTGTCATCGGCGAGATCGCCCCCGCATCCGGCAAACCCGGCCATCGCCGCGACGGCGAGAAACATCAAAAAACGCATCGGTCCTCCTTCGGAGCGCGCTACTTTCGTGGCAGTCGAAAGATGGCCGGCCACCTCGTTCTCCGCCGCGCACGATTTGTAAAATGCCGGCAAAAACAAGGGCTCGACACGAGCGGGCGGTGATGCTACTTCCCCGGGTCCCTTCATTTTCCCTGTGTTTCCTGGAGATTCGTAATGCCGAGTGATGCGATTCAGTGCAAGCCCCTCGAAGTGGTCGTCAGCGACCGCGGGATCGAGCGCGCCATCAAGATGTTGAAGCGAAAGCTCGCTTCGGAAGGCGTTTTGCGCGAGCTGAAGATGCGCCGGCACTACATGAAGCCCAGCGTCAAGCGCCGCAAGAAGCAGGCGGAGGCCGCTCGTCGGCGCCGAAAGCGCGCAAAGATGGACGCCGCGCCGCCGAAGGAAAAGGGCTGATCTAGTTTCGGGTAGTGCTCCAGCGCTCCGAGGTCGCGACATTGACGGACCCGGGGCGCTGCCGCATTTTGTGCCCATGCCGAGCGACGCCGCCCGCGCGAAGGTGAAAAAATTCGTGGAGACGTACGTGCGAAAAGGCCCGTACGCGCTCTATCCGGATGCGGTCGTCACCGACAACGTCATCGAAGGTCTCGCCGACAACTTGGAGGCGCACGGCAAGATGTATTGCCCGTGCACGCCGATCGACGAATGCATCGCGCAAGGCAGCGCGATGGTGTGTCCGTGCACGCCGCACGAGTCCGACATCGAGAAGCAGGGCTATTGCGATTGCGCGCTCTTCGCGTCGCGCGATTTCGTCGCCGCCGAAAATCTCAAAAAATCAGGGCAAAAATAGGCCTTATCGAGGACACCATGAAAATCGGCGACAGCTGCCCCGACTTCGATTTGCCCGGCACCGACGGCAAAAATCACGCGCTCTCCGGCATGACCGCGGAGCTCCTTCTCGTCATCGTGTCGTGCAACCACTGCCCGTACGTCGTCGCGAACGAAGAGCGCATCGCAAATCTCGCGCGCGAGTACGCGGAGAAAAACGTCGACACGATCGCGATCAACGCGAACGACACCGCTCGCTATCCGGAGGACGCGATGCCCGAGATGACCGTGCGCGCAAAGGAGCGCGGCTTTTCTTTTCCGTACGTCCGCGACGATTCGCAAAACGTGGTGCGCGCGCTCGGCGCCAGGTTCACGCCCGAGGTCTTCCTGTTCGATCGCGCGCGAAAGCTCCGCTACCACGGACGCATCGACGACAACCATCGCGACGCGACGAGCGTGAAGTCGCACGACCTCAAGAACGCGCTCGACGCGCTTTTGGTCGGGAAAAACCCGCCTGTCGAAGAAACCAGCGCCGTCGGCTGCAGCGTCAAATGGAAGTGAGCGCGACCGCGCTTGAGTGCTAAAGTCGCCGCGTGAAATCTCAGATGCTGGTGAATTTTTCGCCCGACCCTGGACGCGTGTCAGGTCTGCACGCTAGTCCGCCCGTCGACCAAATCGCGGTCGAAGAGCGCGTGGCGGCGCTCTCGAAGCGGTCGCTGAAGAAGGGCGCGAAGGTGTCGGGGCTCAAGCTCGTGGCGCGGATGATCGACCTCACGACGCTCGAGGGCAAAGACACACCGGGCAAAGTGCGTGCACTCTGCAACAAAGCACTGTTGCCGCTCGACTCCGATCCCTCGATCGGTCCGTGCGCTGCCATCTGCGTGTATCCGAACATGGTCACGACGGCGAAAGAAGCGCTCCGCGGATCCTCGGTGAAGGTCGCGAGCGTGGCCACGTCATTTCCCGCCGGCATGTCGCCGCTCGAGATCAAGCTCGACGACGTGCGGCGCGCGGTGGAGTTCGGCGCGGACGAGATCGACATGGTGATCGATCGCGGCGCGATGCTCGCCGGTGATTACGGAAAAGTGTTCGACGAGATCGCGGCCACGAAAGAAGCGTGCGGCGAGGCTCATTTGAAGGTGATTTTGGAGACCGGCGAGCTCGGCTCGCTCGACGTCGTGCGGAAAGCGAGCGAGATCGGCATTGCGGCCGGCGGCGACTTCATCAAGACGTCCACCGGCAAAATTCAGCCCGCGGCCACTCCCGCCGTCACGCTCGTGATGCTCGAGACGATCCGCGATCACTACTACGCGACCGGTCGTCGCATCGGCATGAAGCCCGCCGGCGGCGTGCGCACGGCCAAGCAATCGCTCCATTATTTGGTGCTCGTGAAAGAGACGTTGGGAGACGCGTGGCTCACGCCGGATCTCTTCCGCTTCGGAGCGAGCGCGCTTTTGAACGACGTCTTGATGCAGCTCGAAAAAGAGCGGACGGGAAATTACCAAGCCGCGGAGGACTTCTCACGTGACTAGGTCGATCTGCTCGCCCGGGGCGAGCCCGCAAAGGGGTGAGGACCCCGAAAAACGACGTTTTTTCGGGGCGGGGAAAAGCGTTTTTCCCCGGGATGACCAGTGAGGCGAAGCCGATGAGTCGAGAGATCACCAAACGAAGAAATGGGAACGGGCGGGCGCTCACGATTGGCGCGCACGGCGAGGAAGCCGTGACGGAAAAGGACCAGAGCCCGACGCTCGACTTCGGTCATGCGTGGGACTACGCGCCCGCGCCGGAAGCCACCGATCACGTCAAAATTCAGCCGAGATACGAGCTGTTCATCGACGGCAAGTGGCGGGCGCCGAAGAGCGGAAAATATTTCGACACCATCTCGCCGTCGACGGAGCAAAAGCTCGCGGAGGTGGCGGAGGCAGGACAGGCGGACGTGGACCTCGCCGTGTCGGCGGCTCGGAATGCGTACGAAAAAGTCTGGTCGAAGATGCGGCCCGCCGAACGTGCAAAATACATCTTTCGCATTTCGCGCGCGATTCAAGAGAAAGCGCGCGAGCTCGCGATCGTGGAGTCGCTCGACGGCGGCAAGCCGATCAAGGAGTCGCGCGACGTCGACGTTCCGCTCGCCGCGGCGCACTTTTTTTTATCACGGCGGTTGGGCGGACAAGATCGACTACGCGTTCCACGGCCGCAAAGCGCGGCCGCTCGGAGTCGCGGCGCAAGTGATCCCCTGGAATTTCCCGCTGCTCATGGCGGCGTGGAAATTGGCGCCGGCGCTCGCGTGTGGAAACACGGTCGTCTTGAAGCCGGCGGAGACCACGCCGCTCACCGCGCTCTTGCTCGCGAAGATCATCGAGGAGGCGGAGCTGCCGCC
>JAICXU010000588.1 GCA_025934595.1 Polyangiaceae bacterium
GACGAAAATCCTTCCGGCTGCGTCGGTCCGCCGACCGAAACGGTGCCTTCGTACAATCCGGACACGTGCGAGGACGCGGGGTTCGTTCGTCCGTGTTGGGATTTCGGCACGTGGATGGACACGTTCCCCTCGCAGCTCGATTGGCAAGTCTTCGCGGTGCCGAAGAACGGCGGCGTCGACGAGGCGGGTGCGCCGCTCATCGGTACTGCCTTCAATTCCGTGGTCAAACATTCCACGACCGCCGAGCGCATCGCGCATTTTCGGCCTGATTCGTATTTGATTCCGCAAATCCTGGAGGACACGGCGTTGCCCGGGATTTTGCCGGAGATGCCGAACGTCCTCTATTGGGACGATGGCGGTAGAAACAGCGAGCATCCGCCGTCGTCGCCGTGCTGCGGCGAGCAAGACGATCTCACGCTCGTGAACGCAGTGATGAGCGGCCCACATTGGAAAGACACCGCGCTCCTCATCACGTTCGACGACTTCGGCGGCTTCTACGATCACGTCGCGCCCAATGTGGAGCGATGCGCCAATGGACAATTTTTCAGCCCCGGCTTCCGCGTTCCCTTGCTCCTCATTTCGCCGTACGCACGCAAAGGTTTCGTGCTTCACGACGTGACCGAGCAAGCGAGCATTCCGCGTCTCATCGAAGAGCTCTTCGGAATGCCGATGTCGAGTGATCGCGATCCGCACGCGCGCGACGGCAAAGCGGGCAGCTTGCTCGGCGCGTTCGACTTCTCGCAGACACCGAGCGATCCGATCACGCTGCCGTTTACGCCGTCCGACTGCGACGCCGTGAAGTGCTCGGCGTTCATTCCCGACGAATGAGTCGTCGTGCAAAACGGCGCGCGCACGATGCGCGAGCTCTGAAGAAGATGTTCGGACGGATCGCGCTCGCATGTGCGGTGGTGCCGGCGGCGGTAGCCAACGCGTGCTCGAGCTCGTCGTCGTCCCCGAGCCCCGCCGATTCGTTCGACGCATCGAACGGCTTGCTCGATTCCGGCAACGCCGATGGCGAAGGGGACGCGAACGCGCTGTGCACGCCGGCCACCATCGCCGTCGACGCTGCGAATCCGGACGGCGGGATCGAGTGTGGCATCTTCGAGCGATTTTCGTGCGCGCTTCCACCGAACGTCGTTCCGCGAAGCGATTGCTACTTCGAGCTCAATGATTGCCCCGCGCTTTGTCCGGGAGTCTATTTTTTCAATTGCCACGCGTACGGCAACTGGTGTGTCGATGGATCGGTCCTCGCCGACGAGGCTGGCATTCCGCAGGGCGACGGCGCGGTCGTCACGGAAGATCCCGTCATCGTCGAATGTCAGGCCTGTCCGAATGGTGCGGGACGCAGGCCGCAAGGCCTCCGCTATCCGCATATTCGCGCGCGCACGGCGCTCGGCCGCTACTTCGCCGAGATCGCGTACCTCGAGCACGCGAGCGTCTTCGCGTTCCGGATGCTTCGAAGAGATCTCGCGTATGCACGCGCGCCGCGCTCTCTTCTCACTGCATGCTCACGAGCCGCCCGCGACGAGATCCGACACGCGCGCACGACTCGCGCGATCGCACGCCGTCATTGCGCCACGCCGTTCAAGATGGAAATCGAGCGAGCCTCGCGTGCGCGCTCCCTCGAAGAAATCGCGATCGAAAACGCGATCGAGGGCTGCGTGAACGAGACGTACGGAGCGCTCGTCGCGACGTGGCAATCCGCCCACGCGGAGGATCCTGCGATCGCCGAGGCGTTCGCCGCGATCGCCGAGGACGAGACACGGCACGCAGCGCTTGCTTGGCGCCTCGCGCGCTGGCTCGAAACGCGGCTCGATCGAAACGCGCGCGCTCGCGTCACACGTGCCAGGCGACGAGCATTTCGCGAGCTGTCGGCTGCGGCCACGGCGACGGATCCTGACGGCGACGTCGCACGCTTCGCCGGCGTGCCGAGCGTTCGCGTGCGACGACGCATGGTCCGCGAGCTGCGACGCTCTCTCGGGCCGTGATCAGCCGGTGAGCGCGCGGTCGTGCCAGAAGAGCAGCTCCATCGAGCCGGGGCCGCGATTGAAAACGTAGCCGTGGGGTCCCGGCAGGTCCGAAAAATCGTGCGCGATGCCTGCCGCGTCCCAAGCCGAGCTGAGCTCGGAGACTTGCGCGCGAAAATAATCGTCGTGGCTCGTCGTCAGCCGAAGCTTCGGCAAGCTCGAACGCGCGCTCGACGCGAGCTTCACCAAATCGCTTATTTTTTCGGCCGAAAATGCAGGCTGCAGCGCGCCGACGGCGCCGAAGACGTCGGTGCGCGCGAGCCCCACCATCAGCGCCGCGATGCCTCCGTGCGACACGCCGTCGATTCCCGTGGCTTCGCGCGTCCCGAAAATCGGAAGCTCCTTTTTCGCGCGACCGAGAACGTCGTCCACGAGATAGCGGCCGTAGCTCGCGATTTTTTCGGAATCGAACGGATCGATGTCGGGGAGATACGGACACAAGACCGCGAGCCCGCCGAACTTTCGATCGGCGAGAGCGCGATTCACCGCATCGAGATGCGCGGGCTCGACGAGGCCTTCGAAGTCGGCGCTGACGAGCGGCGGATTCGACATGCGCTCGTACGCCCGCGTGAGCGCGTAGTCGCGCGGCCAGCCCATCGCGCCTTCGGCGGGAGACTTCAGTGACTCACCCCGACCATGCAGCGCGATGACGGCGCGGAGCTTTCGATCGGGCGGCAGAGGGTCGGGCAGCATCACGACCACGCGAGCATCGGGCGCGCCCATCGTCCATTCGACGAGGCGCGTTTTTCCTTCGCTCGACGCGACGGGCTTTGGAACGACGACGGGCGCCGGTGACGCGTTCGATTTCGATCGCGAGCAACCGGCAGCGACGGCACCGAGCAAGAACGCGCGACGCGAGATCATCGCCGAACGCGGCCGCCGCTATTCGTTCGAAGCCGGAAGCTGCCCGGTCGCGCGACGCACGAGCTCGGCGAGGCCGGGATCTCCCGCGAGCTCTTCGCGGAGCATTTTGCGAACGGCGTCGAGCTCGGTCGCATTCAGACCTTGGAGGTGCGCAGTGGCTTCTTCGACTTTCAGATCGATGTAACCGTGCACGTCGACTTCACCGGCGCGAAGCCGCTCGAGCGGAGTGGAAGCCGCGCCGCTCGCTCGCTCGACGCTTTTTCCGGCTGCGTCGTCGACATGCGCTTCGAACGACTTCGAAACGCCGGTGGCTTTCGACGCGTCTTCGGCTCCCGAAGCGGGCGTCGGTGCGCCACCTGATTTTCCGACGCGGTCGATTCCCATCGCTCTCTCCAATCTCGCACGGCTTCGGCCGCGTCGCTAGGCGAGCGCACGTCGCCCGCAACCCGGTATCGGCCGAGCCGATGCGAAGGTTGCGTAAAAAATGAAAAAA
>JAICXU010000839.1 GCA_025934595.1 Polyangiaceae bacterium
AGGCGCTCGAAGCGAAGATCGAAGAAGAGGTCCTCGCCGCCGTGAAATTCGCGGACGAGAGCCCCGAGCCGGACGCGTCCGTGCTCGAGTCGACGACCTACTCCGGAGCGTTCGCGTCATGAGCCCCACCGCACCCGAGGGAAAAAGAACGCTCCGATTTCGCGAAGCCCTTCGCGAAGCGATGATCGAAGAAATGGAACGCGACGAGACCGTGTTCTTGATGGGCGAGGAGGTCGGCCATTATCAAGGCGCGTACAAAGTCTCGGAAGGCATGCTCGAGAAATTCGGCGACAAACGCGTCATCGACACGCCCATCTCCGAAGGCGGATTCGCGGGCATCGGCATCGGCGCGGCGATGGTGGGCCTCAGGCCCATCATCGAGTTCATGACGTGGAATTTCTCCGCCGTCGCGTTCGATCAGATTTTGAACAACGCGGCGAAGGTTCGCCAAATGTCCGGCGGGCAATTCAAATGTCCCATCGTGTTCCGGGGTCCGAATGCGAGCGCGCGCCAAGTCGGCTCGCAGCACTCGCATGCCATGGAACATTTTTACGCCACGGTGCCCGGCCTCAAGGTGGTGGCGCCGGCATTTCCCGTCGACGCGAAGGGCCTCATGAAGGCGGCGATTCGCGATGACAACCCGGTGTGCGTGATGGAATCGGAGACGCTCTACAACATCAAAGGCGAGGTGCCGGAGAACGTCGACGCGATGCCGCTCGGCGTCGCGAACGTCGTGAAGCAAGGCAAAGACGTCACCCTCGTCGCGTATTCGAGGATGACGCACATCGCAATCGAAGCGGCCGCGCAGCTCGAAAAACAGGGAATTTCAGCGGAGATCGTCGATCTCCGCAGCCTTCGTCCGCTCGATGAAGGGGCGATCGTGAAGAGCGTGATCAAGACCCACCGGTGCGTCGTCGTGCACGAAGGCTGGCCGTATGGAGGCGTCGGCGCGGAGATCGCCGACCGCGTGCAGCGTCTCGCGTTCGATCATCTCGACGCGCCGATCTTGCGCGTGAGCCAGCTCGACGTGCCGATGCCTTACAACGCGAAGCTCGAGCAGCTCGTCATGCCGCAAGCGTCGCGCGTCGTGAAGGCGGTAGAGCGCGTCATGGCGCGCGGACGTTCCCAAGCATTGGAGAGGAGCTCTTAGATGGCGAAGATCCTCGATATGCCGAAGCTGTCGCCCACGATGGAAGAGGGCGTGCTTTCGGCATGGCACAAGAACGAAGGTGATTCCGTCGAGGTCGACGACCTTCTCGCGGAGGTCGAGACCGACAAAGCGACGATGGAGTTTCGTGCGTTCGACAAAGGAAAAATTCTGAAGATCTTGGTGGAGGCCGGCGCGAACGTGAAGCTCGGTCAGCCCGTCGCGATCCTCGGCAACGACGGCGAAGACATCTCCGCGCTGCTCGCGAAGGCGGGAGGCGAAAAGAAGAAAGACCAAGACCGAGACCTCGACCCAGGCCAAAAGAAGAACGACGAAGCGAAGAACGGCGGAGAAAAACGCGCGGATTCGGCGGAAAATAAGCCGGATCAGGTCGATGCGCAGAAGGACACGGAGCACGCGCCCATTCCCACCGAGCCGCCGCGCGCGCAGCGGGCGCCGCGAAATGCTGCACCAAAAGGCAATCCGCTCGACCGCACCGAGCGCGACGACGACTTCGAGGCGCCCGCGCAAGAGATCGATCCGGCGCGCGTGCTCGCGTCTCCTTACGTTCGCAAGACGGCGCGCGAGCGCGGCATCGATCTCACGGTTGCGCAGGGCACGGGTCCGCAAGGTCGCATCGCGTTGCGAGATCTCGAGGGACTGGAGCGAGACACGTCGCGCACGGGTGGTCCGGTCACGTTGCCGGTCCCGGGGATGCCGACGACGGCGCTCGCGGCTCCCGAGGCGCGTCCGCTTTCGATGATGCGAAAGACGATCGCGCGACGGCTCGTCGAAGCGAAGCGCGAGATCCCGCATTTCTATTTGTCGATCGACGTCGACGCGGAGAACCTTTCGAAGCTGCGCGACACGGTGAACAAAGAGATCGCCGACTCCGAGCCTCACGCGGAAGGGGAGAAGCCGCTCAAGATCAGCGTCAACGATCTCCTCATCAAAGCGATCGCGGTTGCCCTCGTGCGTGTGCCGGAATGCAACGCGCAATTTTCTCCGGAGGCGATCTTGATCCACAAGCGCGTCGACATCTCGGTGGCGGTCGCCGTGCCCGACGGGCTCTTGACGCCAGTCGTACGCGACGCGGACAAAAAAGGCCTTTTGACGATCGCGCGCGAGGTTCGTGATCTCGCCTCACGCGCGCGAAACAAAAAATTGAAGCCTGAAGAAATGA
>JAICXU010000383.1 GCA_025934595.1 Polyangiaceae bacterium
AAATGCCGAGAAAATAAGGTCGCTTCGTATTCGACTCGAGGAGGCCCGCGAGCCACTCGGCAACGGGCAAATAATAGCCGTCGACACGTTTTTCATCGTGCACGTCGGCGAGAAGCGCTTCCCGGAGGCTCGGCATCGGTCCCCCGCGATTCTACGCCCATCTTCATGCTATTTAGGCGCCTCCGCATGGCAGCCGAAAATCCCACGATCTTGGCCTCGCTCGACGCGCTTCGCGCAGGCTATGCGTCGCGCTTCGAAGCGGCGGCTACCGAGCAAGCGCTTCGCGACGAGAATGCGAAGATCCTCGGAAAAAAGGGCGAGCTCACCGCGATTTTGGCGATGATGCGTGACGTCCCCGCTGACCAGCGCAAGACGGTCGGTGCGCGCGTGAACGAGGTCAAAACCGAGATCGAGAGCGCGTTCGAAAAACGCCTCAAAGCCATCGCGGGCGCGGCTCGAAAAAAGGAGCTCGAAGCTCCGCCGTTCGATCTCACGTTGCCCGCGCGAGAGGCGGCGCCGCGCGGGCACAAGCACCCGCTTTCGATCGTGCGCGAAGAGGTCGTCGATATTTTCGTGAGCCTCGGCTTCCAAGTCCACGACGGGCCGGAAATCGAGCTGGAAGAGAACAACTTCGGCAAGCTCGGTTATCCGCCGGACCATCCCGCGACCGACATGCAGGACACGTTCTGGACGACGAACAATCTCGTCCTGCGGTCGCACACGTCGAACGTGCAAGTGCGCGCGATGACGGCGCACAAGCCGCCGATGGCGTTCGTCGCGCCCGGCACCGTGTTTCGTCGCGACGACGACGTCACGCACTCGCCGATGTTCCATCAAGTCGAGGCGTTCCTCATCGATCGCAACGTGTCGATGGCGCACTTGAAGGGCGTGCTCGCGGAGTTCGCGGAGCGCTTCTACGGACCGAACACACCCGTGCGTTTGCGGCCGTCGTACTTTCCGTTCGTCGAGCCGGGCGCCGAGGTCGACGTCGCATGTGCATTCTGCAAACAAGCCGACGGCACGCGCCGGGGTTGCAACCTCTGCAAGCACACCGGTTGGATCGAAATCCTCGGCTGCGGAATGATTCACCCGATCGTGTTCGAAGCGTGCGGCATCGATCCCGAAACGTGGAGCGGCTTCGCGCTCGGCATGGGCGTCGAGCGGCTCGCGATGCTCCGCTACGACTTGCCCGACGTTCGCCTATTTTTCGAAAATGACCCGCGATTTCTCGCTCAATTCTGATCGGCGCGCATCATGAAAGCCTCTGCGAATTGGATCTTCGAGCTCTGTCCCGCGCTCCGTGAAAATGGAGTGACCGCGGATTCGCTCGCGCACAAATTCGCGTTCGCCGGTCTCGCCGTCGACGGCGTCGTGAAATACGGCGAAGGTGCGGAGTCGTGCGTCGTCGCCGAGGTCGTCTCGATGCGCCCGCATCCGAGCCGCGGTCAGCTTCGTCTCGTGACCGTGCGCGTGGAATCCGGAGCCGGCGGCAAGACGCAAGAAGTCGTGTGCGGCGCGCCGAACGTTCCGGATCCTGGCGGCCTCGTCGTGCTCGCGCCGCTCGGTGCGTATTTGCCGGCGAAGAAAATGAAGATCGAGCCGCGCGCCATCGGCGGCATCACGAGCGAAGGCATGCTCTGCTCGGAGAGCGAGCTCGGCTTGTCGGACGCGAGCGAAGGCATTTTGATTTTGCCGAAAGGCACGGCGGAAGCCGGAGCGAAATTCACCGACGCGGTGCCCTCGGCCACCGACACGATCTACGAGCTCGATCTCACGCCGAACCGCGCCGACGCGCTCGGTCACGTCGGCCTCGCGCGGGAAGCGGCGGCGCTGTTCGGAGTGAAATTCGAGCCGAATTTCCCGTCAAAATCGAGCCATGCAGGACGCGCGCAAGCCTGCGCGCTCGGCGACAAATCGTTCGACGCGGTGAAGGTCGAAATCCAAGACGCGGAGCGATGTGCACATTATGGCGCGGCGCTGGTGCGTGGCATCGCGATCGGGCCGTCGCCGCTCTCCATCCAGCACCGTCTCGCGTCGCTCGGCGTGCGATCGATCTCGAACGTCGTCGACGTCACGAACATCGTGATGCTCCTCACCGGGCATCCCATGCACGCGTTCGATCTCTCCCATGTGCGCGGCGAAAGGATCATCGTGCGGCGCGCGAAGGCCGGCGAAAAATTCAAAACTCTCGACGGCGTGGATCGCACGCTCACGGACGACGATCTCGTCATCGCCGATGGCGTGGGCGCCGTCGCGCTCGCCGGCGTGATGGGCGGAGCATCGAGCGAAATCCAATCGACGACGAAGGACGTGCTCTTCGAATGTGCGTACTTCGATCCGCGCGGCGTGCGTCGCGCGTCGCGCCGTCACGGCCTCCACACCGAATCGAGCCATCGCTTCGAGCGCGGCGTCGATCCCAGCGACACCGAATCGACGCTCGCCGTCGCCGTGAAGATGACGCTCGATCTCGCCGGCGGGAAGGCGGACGGCGCAAAAGTCTTCGAAGCGAAAATGATCGAAAAAACAAGCGCGAAATTGCGTCACGAGAAGCTCTGCGCGCTCACCGGCACCGAGATTTCGATCGAAGAGGCACGCCAAATTCTCACGCGTCTAGGCTTTCACGTCCGTCACGCCGAGCCGACGTGGCTCGAAGCGGTCGTGCCGCTGCATCGCCCCGACGTGATGCGCGAGGTCGATCTCATCGAAGAAGTCGCGCGCGTGCGTGGCTACGACAAGATCGCCGAGGAGCTGCCGCCCGTTCGCTCGCTTCGCGGATCGAAGACGCACGAGCCGCGTGAAGAGCTTTTGCGACGAGCTCGTGCGGCCGCCGTCGCGCTCGGGCTCAGCGAAGCGTACCCGTACGGCTTCGAGGATCCGAAGGCGCATGCGATTTTCGGAGCCCCTGCGCCCGCCGTCGTGATTCAGAATCCGCTCTCGGAGCATCAAAGCGTGATGCGCACGTCGCTCCTTCCCGGAATTTGTCTCGCTGTCGCGCGCGCAGGAAAACGTGGCGAGCGCGACGCGCGCGTGTTCGCGGTGGGGCCCATTTTCCTCGGCTCGAATTTGAAGGACCGCGAGCTTCCGGAGGAGCGCGTCTCGCTCGGCGTCGTGCTCTCCGGAGATCGTCACGGATATCTCACGAAGCCCGAAGGCGTCGACACGTGGGACGCAAAGGGCATCGCGCTCGGATTCGTCGAACGATTCGCGCGTGCACACGCGGACGTGAGGCGCTTCGAAAAGGGAAACGAACCGAAGCATTTGCATCCGCGCGGGGCGGGACGCATCGAGGTCGACGGTAAAGTGGTCGGCACGTTCGGCCCGCTTCACCCCGACGTCGTCGAAGCGCTCGACGTTCCCGCGCCGTGCGCAGTCGTCGAAATCGACGTCGCCGCGCTCGTGGAAATGGGCCAAAAAACGCCTAAATTCGTGCCATTTTCGCGATTCCCCGCCGCCACGCGCGACGTCGCCCTCGTCGTCGCCGATCGAGTCCTCGCGGGTGACGTCGAGTCCGTTCTTCGAGATGCCGCGGGATCGCTCGCCGAAAAAATCGAGCTCTTCGATCGCTTCACGGGCGGCGCCATTCCCGCCGGTCACGCCAGCCTCGCGTTTCACGTCGTCTATCGATCGAAAGACAAGACGCTCACCGACGCCGAGGTCGACGCCCAACACGCGAAGGTCGTCGATGCGGCGAGATCCAAATTCGGCGCGACGCTTCGCGCGTGAAATCGAGCGGGATCGGTAATAAGGTCCCCGCGTGATGCAGGCGGGCCCGGGCGCGGAGAAAATCGTCGATCCGCTCGTCGGCGCCGTCGTCGCGCAACGCTATCGGCTCGTGCGCGTGCTCGGCGCAGGCGGGATGGGACGCGTGTATGCGGCGGAGCCCGTCGCCGGTGGCGCGCGTATCGCGCTCAAGATGCTCCTCGGCGAATTTTTGGCGGACAAGAACGTCGTCGAGCGATTTTTGGACGAAGGTCGGACCGTGCAACGCCTCGCGCATCCGAACGTCGTGCGCGTGATGGACACCGGCCGCGCGGAAGACGGCACGCCGTTCATCGCGATGGAGCTCCTCGAAGGCGAGACGCTCGGCGCGTTCACCGCGCTTCCGCAGACGGGCGACGGGCCGATCACGACACGCAAGCTCCCGCCCGATCAAGCCATCGGCATCATGCACGCGATCCTCGCCGCGCTCGGAGCCGCGCATTCGCTCGGCGTCGTGCATCGCGATTTGAAGCCCGACAACATTTTCTTGCCGACCGGCGCGCCGCCGAATGGCGCAAAAATCCTGGATTTCGGCGTCGCGAAGGTCGTCGATGCGGCAGGCGGCGCGGGCACACGCACGCGCACGGGCATGCTGCTCGGTACCCCCGGCTACATGAGCCCGGAGCAAATCAAAAATGCGAAAGCGGTCGACCCTCGCTCCGATCTCTTCAGCGCGGCGGTGCTCTTTTTCGAAATGCTCACCGGGCAATCGCCGTTTCCGGCGCCGAACGAGTTCGCGAAGCTCATCATCATCCTGAACCAAGAGCCGCGACCGATCGAATCGCTCGAGCCTACGCTCGCGCAGCTCGCT
>JAICXU010000746.1 GCA_025934595.1 Polyangiaceae bacterium
GACGTCGACTTGCCGGCGAATGCCCGCGATCGATTCTTGGCCCTTGCCGATCGTGCTGTCGCCGAACCGCGCCGCCGTCGCCGTTCGTTCCGCGACTTGCGCGACGGCCTGCGCGCTCTCGGCGATCTGTCTCGAGGTGACGAGCAGCTCGTTGATGGTCGTCGCGATCTCGCTCATCGCCGTCGACTGCTCCTTCGCGCCCGTCGCTTGTTGATTCGCCGCCGCTTGGAGCTCGGCCGACGAGCTCTGGATGTCGCGCACCGCGACGCTCACTTGTTTCGAGAGCGACTGCGCGATCATGCTGCCGACGATCACGATGAAGATCAGCCCCGCGATGCTTCCCCACAAAATCACGGCTTTCGTCGACGTGGCGCTGGCCTCTGCTTCCGCGCGACGTCGATCGAGGAGATCGCTTTCGTCTCGATCCATGGCCGTGATCACGGCACGAAGATCGTCCATTTCGCGCTTTCCGCGGCCTTCGGCCATGCGCTTGGAGGTCGCCTCGAATCCTTCCGTTCTGCGCATCTCGGTCGTGACCTTGAGCTCGGCGAGCTTCGAGTCGATGAGCCCGCGCACGGTATCGAGACGCTGCTCCTCCTGCGGATTGTCGGAGACGAGACTGCGAAGATCGTTGAAGGTCGCGTCGATGGGGCCGTGAATGGCCGCGTTGTACGGCTCGAGGAACGTCTCGTCGCCGGTGATCGCGAACCCGCGCTGACCCGTCTCGGCATCCTTCATGAGAGAGACGAGATCGGCGAGCCGAACGCGCACGAGCTGCGTGTGCGCGACCCAACGATCATTCTCGATGAGTTGGTGAGTGCTCTCGTAGCCGAGCACCGCGACGAGCACGAGCGTGAGCGCCGCGAGACCGAAACCTACGACGAGCTTTCTACCGAACGTCCACGTCATCTCCATTCGACCTTCTCCCCCTTCACGTGATGCAATCTTGCACGATCGACTCGACGATCGCAGTCAGGCGAAGGACGGAAAATGCCCGGTCCTTCGCGCGCACGACGCCTTGCACGAAGCGATCGCCCGCGCGATCGATCTCGCCCGTGCCCACCTCGATGCGCAAGTGCCCCTCGAGCGCGTCGAACGCAAAGCCGACCGCGGACGCGGCTTGCGCGAGCACGAGCCAACGCGGCGGCGACGTCGCGGAATGGCCTAGAATTTCCCTGAGATCGTAGATCGGCGCCGTGGTGCCGCGAAATGCGGCGACGCCGAGAAGATGCGCGGCACGCGAGCGAATCGGCGTGATTTTTCGATCGCGATGCACGCCGGCGATCGCCGAGAGGGCAATCGCATACGCGCCGTCGCCGATGCGCGCCGCCAAAAAATCTTCGAACGCGGGCGCGGGCTGCGCTGCTCGCGCGAATGAAGCATCGAAGTCGCGCCGCAACGACGCGGCACGCGCGGTGAGATCGTCGTCGTTCACGCTCATCGCGCACCTCCGAGCTTGCGAAGCTCACCGCGGCACAAGGCCATGAGACCTTCGCGCTCGAATCCGCCGCCGAAGAGGAGCAGGCGCGACGCTTCTTCGCGTTCGAGAAGCACGATCGCGCGATCGAGCTCGCGTTGCGCGGTGGCACGATCGCCCGAGCGTCGCGCGAGAAGCCCGAGATGCAGCCTCGGCATCGCGAACGTGGGATCCAAGTAGGCGGCGATCTGATCGTGATCGACCGCCTTCCGAGCGTCACCGGCATTCTCGCGACAGAGCGCGAGCACGTAATGCGCGCCCGCGTTCGCGTCGTCGAGATCGAGCAGCCGCGCGCACGATCTCTCGGCGCGCTCGATTTCCCCGCGATGCGTGAGGAGCACGGCGCGAAGAAGCAGGGCATCGCCGTCTTGCGCGAGATCGTCCGACTCCGCGTCGATCGACGCGAGCGCGTCGGCGAAGCGCTCTTCGCGAAGCAGATCGAGCGCGGGCGCGAGATTCGCCTTTCGAGCTCGTTCTCGCTCGGATTTTTCCGCTGACTTCGATGCATCCGGCTTCGGCGCAGCGGCCAGGGCGCGAATGCGATCGCTCGCGTTCTGCACCGTGTCGATCCACGTGGTCGTCCAGTCGAGCGAGCCGGCCGAAGGCGGCAGCGGCGTCGGCGTGGCGGACGCGAACGGCGCAGAGATGCGCGCCGGTGGGATCTGCGCCTCTTCGAGCGCGTCTTTACGTTGGTAATAGAAGGTGCGATGCGTGTGACGCAGGTGAAAATCGTGCGAGACGCCGCGCAAGGTCTCGGCGTGCCCCAAGAAGAGATGACCGCCCGGCGCGAGCGAGGCCGCGATGCGGGCGACGATTCTCCGCGCCGCGTCGGGGACGAAATACATGAGGACGTTGCGGCAGAAGACGACGTCGTAGAAGCCGCGTGGCCACAAGCTCGGATCCTCGAACGAGATGCAAGCCGGCGGGGACTCCACCCGTTTCCCCGGCCATGACCAAGGAGTGCCGCCGCTGAAGAAAAAAGAAACCGCCTAAGACGCCTTACTCCGCTTTGACCTTTACCGGTGCGCCCGCGCCCGTCCATTCGTAAAGCTCGGCGACGCGCCCGCCAGTTTCCGAATCCGGGCGGATCCACGCGAAGCACTTGCGGCCGAAGGGTCGCTTGCACTCCACGTCGTGGAACGCCGGCGACCAGGTCCCGGTGTTCAGGTAC
>JAICXU010000169.1 GCA_025934595.1 Polyangiaceae bacterium
ATGCAGCGTCACAGTGTGGAGAGGAGGCGATTGTGAAGCGGCTCACTGGCCTGCGCTACCTCGTGCCGCTGCGCGAGGGCGGCTCGCTCCCGGCCGTCGTCGAGACGGACGAGCCGGGGGCGTACGTTGTCAAATTCCGGGGCGCGGGGCAGGGCGTGAAGGCGCTGATCGCCGACGCGCACACGCCGCGGTCGGGACAAGACTGGTGGCAAGCGCTGGACTCTGCGAACGCGGGATCCACCGTCGGGGCCGCACGCGGCGTCATCGTGCTTCGCGCGCCTGCTTCGGGTCGTGTTCGCATCCCAGGTGGCACGTTCCTCATGGGATCGACGGCGTCCGAGCTCGACGAAGCCGTGCAGCTTTGTCGCCGTGAGATCGAAGAGCCGCTGTGTGCGTCGGACGTCGTCTCGTTTCTCTACGAGACCATCGCGCACGACGTCACGTTGAGCTCGTACTCCATCGATCGCACGGAAGCTTCGGTCGCCGCTTACGACCGATGCGTCGCCGCGAACGCGTGCACGCGCGCAGGATATGCGCCGGGCGACAAGCGTTTCGATCGTCCCGAGTTGCCGGTCACGATGATCACGTGGGATCAGGCTCGCGCCTTTTGCGCGTTCGCGGGCGGTCGCCTCCCGACCGAAGCGGAATGGGAGTTCGCCGCGCGCGGCGAAGAGCGCCGCATTTTTCCTTGGGGCGACGTCTACAACTCGCATCTCTCGAATCACGGCGTGCTCTCGATCTCCGACGACACCGACGCATCCGACGGTTACGCGACGCTCGCGCCCGTCGATGCATTTCGTGACGGCGCGACTCCGCAAGGCGTGCTGCAAATGGCCGGCAACGTGTACGAGTGGGTGTCGGATTTTTTCGGGATCGATCCCAGCGGATTCGGTTACCCGTCCGGCGCGGCGACGAATCCGACCGGGCAAGCCACCGGCTTCGGGCATGTCGTTCGCGGCGGATCCTACGCAGCGCCCGCCGCGAAGATGCGCGGCGCGGCGCGACAAGGCGCAACCGGAGCGTCGCCGCAGATCGGCGTGCGTTGCGCGTATGGCGGTGATTTTCCCGGGTTTCGCGGATAGGCTCGCGGCGCGTGGAGGTATGGATTCGCCAAGAGACGGGTGCGACCGTCGTTCTGCATCCCGAGCATTTCCAGCAGGAGCTCGCCGTAGGGCGGATGCCGCGCGAAATCCCCGTTTCGGTCGACGCCGGACGAAGCTGGGAGCCCGCCTGGCAGATGGGCATGAAGCTTCGCGCACGCGGCGATGAATTCACGGCGTTGATCGCGCCTGTGCACACGGAAGCTTGGTCGACCGTCGCGGGGTACATCGCCGTTTTTTCATTTCTCTTTTTCGGAGGTCCGATCGCGTTCGCCGCGGTCGTCATGGCCGCCGATCACGGACCGACGAAGCTCTTTCGACTGTGCGTCGTGCTCGGAGCCTTGGTGCTCGGACCTCTACCCATCGCCGTTCCGGCCGCGCTCGGTATGCGCGCGCTGAAAAAAGATCCGACGTTGCGAGGCAAGGGCCGCGCGATCTTCGCGCTCATCATCGCAGCCGTTCTCGGGCTCGCGTGCTTCGTGGCCGCGGTCGTGGCACTTCTACGCTGACGTCATGCGAATCGCACATCTCTCCGATCTGCACGTGCTCGCGCTCGCGGGCGTGCCGCGTCATCGTTTCTTGAACAAGCGGCTCACGGGCTACGCGAACTTGCGTTTCAAACGCAATCACGTGCATCGGAGCTCCTACGTCGAATCCATCGCGAAGGAGATCGCGCGCTCGAAGATCGATCACGTCGTCGTCACGGGCGATCTCACGAACCTGGCGCTCGAGACCGAGTTTCAAGCCGCGCGCGATTTGCTCGAAGACGGGCTCGGCCTCTCACCGAACGACGTGAGCGTCGTGCCGGGCAATCACGACCTCTATACCGCGGGAGCCTTGAAATCGCGGCGGTTCACGCAGTTCTTTGCAGAATACATCCAAAGTGATTTGCCGGAGCTCGCCGCGAAAACGCGCCTCGGTCCGTTTCCGTTCGTGCGCCTTCGAGGGCCATGCGCCATCATCGGGCTCACGACGGCGGTGCCGCGTCCCCCATTCGTCGCGTCGGGCACGATCGGCAAGCTGCAGCTCGATGCGCTCGGGAAAATTCTTTCGCACCCCGAAGTGCGAAAGCGCACGCCGGTCATCTTGCTCCATCATCCGCTGCACAATCCCCCTTCGAAGCTGAAGACGCTCATGGAAGGGCTCACTGACGCCGACGAGCTCGCCGCGCATCTCAAAGCCAAGGTCGCCGCCGACGGCCTCGTCTTGCACGGGCATCTGCATCGCCGGCAATCGAAGGCGCTCTCTCAGGATCGCAGAGGCATTCACGTCGTCGGCGCGACGAGCGCCTCGCTACATCACGAGAATCGCGACCGCATGGCCGGCTTCAACGTCTACGAGATCGCGGAGGACGGCAAAGTGGGCCTCGTCGACGCGCGCGTGTTCGACGCAGACAAAGCGACGTTCGAGACCGCGTCGATCCCCGTCCTCGCTTGATCTTTCAATGTAGAGCGTCGAGCTCTTCTTGATTCGCTTTGACGCGCGGATCGGTCGGATCGATGGCGCGCGCCTTTTCCAGGGCTTTTCGCGCGTCGCCGCGCCTCTTCGGATCCTTCGCGAGGAGCGTCGCCAAGTTGATCCACGCGCTCGCGAGCTGTGGGTCGATCGTGATCGCCGCGCGATATTCTTGCTCCGCGTCCGCGAGCTTGCCCTCGGTCTGGAGCGCGTACCCGAGGTTCGAGTGGAACGTGGCGCGCTTCGGATCGAGCGCAATCGCTTTCTGTAGCTCGGGGATCGCCATCACGACTTGGTTGTCGCCGAGGAGCGCCGTTCCGAGATCCGAATGCGAGCGCGCATCGTTCGGATCGATCGCGATCGCGGCGCGATACTCATCCAACGCTTCTTTCGTTTTGCCTCGCATGAGCAGCGTCGTGCCGTAGTTCTCGTGGCGCGCCGCGCTTCCCGGATCGAGCTTCGCCGCTTGTCCCATCTCCTGCATCGCTTCTTCGGCGTGACCGGTCGCGAGCCAAGCGACGCCGAGCGCGGAATGGGCCTCTGCCTCGTTCGGCAAAAGCGTGGCGCCCTTCTTCAGCGCGTCGATCGCCCCCGGCGCATCACCGAGCAAGAGAAGCGCGCGACCGAGCTCCACTTGTCCCGCGCCGAGCGTCGGCTCCATCTGCGCTGCTTTCTTGAGATCGCGCGAAACAGCCTGAATTTCGGCGTTTCCTTTCGCCGAAGCAAAATCGTACGGCACGTTCGCCTTCGCGATCTTCACGCGCGCGATGCCGACGAGCGGCGCAGCGCGCTTCGGCCCCGCCGCTTTCGCCGCCGCATAATGTTTCTGCGCGCCATCGAGGTCGTTCGCTTCGAACGCGTCGTCGCCCGCCTTCAACTCTTGGTCGACGGCATCGTTCGCGCTCGACGCGAGCGAAATCGTGGTCGGCTTCGGCGGCGGATACGAGGGCGTCGCGACCGGCGGCGGAGTGGCGGCACCGGCATCGATGTCCGCATTCGCAGACGCAGTCGTCGTCGGCGCCGCAGTCGCTGTCGAGGTGGGCGTCGCCGTCGTCGGAGCCGTACCGCCACATCCCCCGAAAACCAAAGCCGCAGCGAGCCGCAGTCGCATGCCCCAGTCATCGCCTAGGTCCAGGTCGAGGTCTAGGTCTGTTTTCGCCGGTCTTCGCTCAATCTTTTTTGAGCGATTTCTGCGTGTGCTCGCGCCCGTCGTAGCGCAAGAGCACCGGCTTGCCTTCCGCGACGGTGGTGACGTTCACCGGTCTCTTCCACACGCGCACGAGGCTCTTCAAGACTTCCTTCGCGTAGTCCGCGCGAAGGTCGACGCCTTGATGATCGTGGCGGAGGAGCAGCTCGCCCTTGTTCTCGAAGTTCGCGTCCTCCACGTAAATAAAAGGGTTATTTCCGTTCGTGAGCTGGAAGAGAAGCTTCTCTTTCACTTGCTTGAACTCGCGCGTCTCGATCTCGTAGCGCTCGTTTCGGTTCGACCACGAGAAGGAGAAGAGCTTGTGGTCGCGGCAGAACTCCGGCGTCAAAAACTCGTCGATGAACGTGACGTCGTTGTAGAGCGCACGCACCTCGAACAATTTTTCTTTGCCGAGCCCGAGCCGCAAATTCCAGTGCTTTTTCGCGTCGAGGTCGTCGCAGTCTTCCCAGTCGCGACCGAATTGCCCGTTGTCCCAGCGCTCTTCGATGTGCCGGAACAGCTCGACGCCGAGCTTGTACGGATTGAGCTGTCCTTTGGCGGTTGCGAGGACCCCGGCCGCGTGATCCGCGTAATCGATGATCTCGGACGCATCCAAAATCTTCTCGGTCATGAGCTTCGAGTGCCAGTAGGTGGCCCAGCCCTCGTTCATGATCTTCGTCTGGCGCTGCGGCACGAAGTAGTACGCCTCTTCGCGAATCACCTCGAGCACGTCGTGCTCCCAGCGCTCGAGCGGCGCGTGATCGAGCAAGAAGCGCATGACGTCGCGTTGCGGGCGCTCCGGGAATTTTTTCGCCTTCTCTTTTTCTTCGGCGATCTTCTTGCGCTGCTCTTCGAGATACTCGTCCGGGTTGATGAAGTGCTCCATGTAATCCTTTGCCTTGAGGCGAGGGATCTCCATGGCGCGGTCGACCGCTTCGGGGTCGGACAGCTTCTCTTTCCCTTTGAACGGCGAATACGGATCGATGAGGTTCTCGAGCGAAAGGCAGTGATCGATGAACTCTTCGATCTTGTTGATGCCCTGCCGCGCGACGTGGCGGCGCACGCGCGCGCCGTGGTTCGCCATCTTGTCGATCCAGCGGCGATTCGGATCGTAACCGGGCCGGCGTGCGGCGGGATCGACGGTAGTGCCGCCGGAGTCGAGGTCGGTGGAGCGGAACGTGAAGTTGTTTTTGAAAAAATCGACGTGGCCGCACACGTGCGCCATCACGAGCTTCTGATCGACGAGCGAGTTTCCTTCGAGGAGATAGGCGTACGAAGGATTGTTGTTGATGACCATCTCGTAGATCTTCGAGAGGCCGTACTCGTAGCTCTTGGCGAGGCGCTCGTACTCCATGCCGTAGCGCCAATGCGGATAGCGGTTCGGAAATCCTTCGTACGCCGCGATCTCGTTCATCTGGTCGTACGTGAGCATTTCGAACACGATCGGGAAAAAATCGAGGCCTTGCTCTGCGGCGAGCTTCAGGATCTTGTCCTGCTCGGTACGGAGGTATCCCGGCAGCGCGGTCTTCAGCGCAAACTCGCTCATATGCCTGGATCTTAGCGTGCCGCGCTTATGCTGGCTTCGAGAATCGCGAGGAGCTCTTCGAGGTCCTCCACCGCGATCGTGAGCGGCGGCGCCACATACACCGTATTTCCGAGCGGTCTCAGGTAGGCGCCGCGCTTCAAGCCTTCGTCGTACACGCGCCATCCGATGGGATCGAGGTAACCCGCTTCGCGCGTGGGCTCGAGATCGGCCGCGCCGATCATGCCGATGTGGCGAACGCGAATGACGCCGTCCACTTTTGCAATGCGATCGAACGCGCGCGCGATGACGTGCGATTTTTCGACGGCTTGCGCGACGATCTTCTCTTCGCGAAAAATCGCGAGCACCTCACGCGCGAGCGCGGCGCCGATCGGATTGCCGCAGAACGTGTGCCCGTATTGGAGCGCGCGATCTTTGCCGCCGCGAAACGCGTCGTAGATGCGGCTCGTGACGAGCGTCGCCGCCATCGGGATGATCGACGTGAAGGTCTTGCCGATGCACAGGATGTCGGGAGTGACGCTCGCGTGCTCGAAGGCCCACATTTTCCCGGTGCGGCCATATCCCGCGAAGACCTCGTCGATGATCAAGAAGACGCCGGCGTCGTCACACGCTTTGCGGAGGTCGCGCAAAAATCGAGGCTCGTAAATCCGCATGCCCGACGCGCCTTGCACGATCGGCTCGACGACGACGGCGGCGATCGCGTCGCCCTCGCGTCGCAGGAGATCGGCCATGGCTTGGAATGCGCGCTCGTACGCATTCGGCTCGGGAAAAGGAGCGCGCAGACATTCGAGCGCGAGACCTGCGAACGCTTTCTTGAAGATCTCGATCCCGCCGAGGCTCGCGGCGCCGAGCGTGTCGCCGTGATATGCGCCGTCGAGCGCGACGAATCGCGTTTTCTCGGGCTTTCCCATTTGCGCCCACGCCTGCGCGGCGATGCGGAGCGCGACCTCGACCGCGCCGGACCCGTTGTCCGTGTAGAATACATGTTTCAGATTCGAGGGCACGACCTCGAGGAGCTCCTTCGCGAGGAGCGTCGCGGGCTCGTGCGTGGTGCCCGCGAGCGACACGTGATCGAGCTCGGCGGCTTGTTTCGCGAGCGCACGCTGAAGGCGAGGGTGGCCGTGGCCGAGAGAAGCGACCCACCACGAGCTGTTGCCATCGATGTATTTTTTCCCGTTCGCATCCTCGAGCCACGCTCCGCGCGCCGAGCGAATCACGAGGGGATCGCGCGCCTCGTGCTCGTCGATCGCCGAATACGGATGCCACACGTGCGCGCGATCGAGCGCCACGATTTCCTCTCGCGTGGTCATGACGCTTCCTTCTTCTGCGCTTCGCTTGCGCCGGGGAGATCGCTGGGACGCCCGATCGGCAGAAAGACGGTGACGGTCGTACCCTCGCCGGCGCGGCTGTCGATGAGCAGGTGGCCGGCGTGCGCCTCGACGATGCGATCGACGATGGCGAGCCCGAGGCCCGTGCCGCTCGGGCGCGTCGTGAAGAACGGATCGCGCGCGCGCGCTCGCACGATCGTATCCATGCCTTCGCCCGTGTCCCCGACGATGACCGACACGCCTTCGACGCCGTCTTCCTGGGACGCGCCC
>JAICXU010000265.1 GCA_025934595.1 Polyangiaceae bacterium
AAGGGCCGACACTGTCGCCGCAAAAAGGAAACGTGTCGGCGCTGCTCGACGTGATGCGATCGCGGCAACCGGGTGGCGGAACGCCCACGGACGAAGTGTTGAAGAACGCCGGCAACGAGCTCCTCGGAATGCGGGCCGCGAAGAGCGCGCGTGCGCTCGTGCTCGCGACCGATGGCGCGCCGAACTGCAATAACCAGCTCGACGTCACGACGTGCGCGTGCACGGCCACCGACGGCACGGCGTGTATCTATCCCGAGGAGTGTCTCGACGACGCGCGGACGCTCGCGGAGATCAGCGCTCTGGCATCGCAAGGTTTGCCGACGTACGTCGTCGGTATCGAATCGAGCGAGGACGCCGCGTTCGAGAGCGTGCTTCGCGCGATGGCGATCGCGGGCGGAAAGCCGAGCGCGCCGCCGAGCTTTTATTATCCTGCGCGATCGGCCACCGAGCTCGACGACGCGCTCACGTCGATCGTCAGCGGGGGAAACGCGTGCACGTTCCTCACGTCGTCGGTTCCGAACGACGACGGCACGATCGAGGTCTTCGAGAACGGCGTCCTGATACCGTACGACGCAAGCGGAGAAACGGGATGGCGTTGGGGCGACCGTTCCATCGGCGAGATCATCCTGAGCCCGAACGAATGCGCCGAGGTGCAAAAGAAGGCGACGCTGTCGCTCACCGCGACCATTGCATGCGGGAGATGACGTTCCGTGAAAAGCGTGGGAACGTGCGAGGAGGATGATCGATCGCCAGACGCTCGGCCCTCTGCCCGACAAGCCCCACACGGTCTTTCGCGACCCGAAAGGCAAGCTCCTCTACGAGGAGATGTTCACGCGAGGCGGGTTTTCCGGCGCGTTTTCGTATTTCTACCACCTCTATCCCGTGATGCCGCATCGCGAGGTCGAGGCGAGCGGCCGGGGATTCCCGATCGCGATCGCCGAAGAGAGCGCGAGCTCGCCGCTCGAGAGGCGCCTCTATATTTCCGACAAGCTTGCGCCCGGCGCGACGCCGTTCGAAGCGCGCACGCCGCTCCTCACGAACGCCGACGTGTCGATCTACCTGGTGCGCGCGACGAAGAGCGACGACGCTTATTTCGCGAACGGCGACGGCGACGAGCTTTGGTTCATCCACGAGGGCGACGCCGAGCTCGAGTCTCCGTGCGGCATGCTCGACGTGAAAGCCGGCGATTACGTGTGGCTCCCGAAATCCCTCGTGCATCGCTGGCACGTAAAAGGACCCGAGCTCCGCGCGATGATCTTCGAGGCCCACGGCGGCGTGCACGTGCCGGAGCAATTCCGCAATCCGGTGGGCCAGCTGCAAATGGATGCACCTTACACGCATCGCGATTTCGTGCGGCCCACCAAGCCGATCGCGACGTTCGACGGTCCGCTCGCAGGACCGAACGAGCTCTTCGTAAAGAAGCGAAATCGCTTCACGCGCTACGTGCTCGCAAATCCGCCGATGGATGTCGTGGGTTGGGACGGCTTCGTTTATCCGTGGGCGTTCGCGATCGAAAAGTATCAAGCGAAGACGGGGCTCGTGCATTTGCCGCCGACGATCCACACGACGTTTGCCGCGAGAGGGATGGTCGTGTGCTCCTTCGTTCCGCGCGTGACCGACACGCATCCGAACGCGATCCCGTGTCCGTATCCGCACTCGAGCGTCGATTGCGACGAGATGATCTTCTACTTGAAGGGCAACTTCACGAGCCGAAAAGGCGTGGGGCCCGGCGCGATTTCGCTTCATCCCGCCGGCATCGCGCACGGTCCGCACCCGGGCGCGTACGAAGGAAGCATCGGAAGCAAACGCACCGACGAGCTCGCCGTCATGATCGACGCGACGTTGCCGCTCCTCCCGACGAAGCAAGCGAAGGCGATCGAAGACGTTCGCTATCACGCGAGCTGGTCGTGATCCTCGCCGGCTGACAAAATTTTGTAACCCCGAGCGCGGTCGTCCCCACTGACTCGCAAACGGGTAGTCGTCCCGCCCGCCTATGCACCGAAGCATGCGCAGTGAGTCGAGAACGCGGAGACCGACGAATGAAGACAACGAGCTTTTTGAGCACCTTGTGGGCGGGGTTTGTCGTCGTAGCGATGACTCTTTGCCATTGCGGTGGCGACGATGCCGCCGTCATCGGCGCCGGCGGTGATGCCGGGGGCGACGGCAGCACGTTCACGAACGGTGACGGCCAAACCCTCAGCGGCACCTGCGGGAGCATCGCCACTTCGTGCAGTACCGCCGACCAATGCTGCGTCGACGTCTGCACGAGCGGCGCATGCGGAGGGCCGGGAAAAGCGGCGGACGGCGCGCCCGGCTCCGAAGCGTGCAACGACGCAGGCGGCCCTTGCGCAAAAGGCTTCGATTGCTGCTCGGGAACGTGCAACGCGGGCCAATGTGTCGGCAGCGTCTTCGGCGCGAATCCCGATGGCGGCGGCGGAACGAGCACGGGATCGCTCTCGTGCGGAATTCCCACCGCCGATTGCAAAGTCGCGTCGGATTGCTGCAGCGGAGTCTGCGAGCCCGTCACCGGAGAGGCCGGCGTCATTCAATGTCGCGACGCATGCCGCGCAAACGGCGTCTCGTGCGTGACGGCGCAAGACTGCTGCTCGCTCGGTTGCTTCGGCGGCGTCTGCACGGCCGCGGAGTGCATCGAGATCGGGCAGACGTGCACCGTGAATCAAGATTGCTGCTCGGGCGTGTGCGATACGGCCGACACGCACCAGTGCGTCGTCGACACGGCGAATTCCACGTGTCGTCCGACGGGAGAAAACTGCGGCTCGGGACCTCAATCCGGATGCTGCGGCGCCACGAAGGACGACGATCTTTGCATCGACGGACGCTGCGGCTTTCCACCCGGAGCTTGCGAAGGGCTGCACGCGACGTGCGCCGCGGACGCGGACTGTTGCGACAAGCACTGCGATCTGTCCACGCACACGTGCTTGCCCGCGGTCGCGTGCACGCCGACGACCGGAGCTTGCGTGACGGGCGCCGACTGCTGCACGTCGAGCTGCACGAATGGCTCCTGCGACGCTCCGATTCCGCCCGGCGGCGGCGGCACGCTCCCGGATGGCGGAGCTGCCACCTGCCAGTCCCTCGGAACCAGCTGCGCGATCTCTTCGCAATGCTGCTCGGGTTTGTGTCTCGCCGGCTTCTGCGATTTTCCTCCGCGCTGACCGAAATCGGCTTAGTTTTACGCCCAACCATGCATGCGCAAGGATGGGCCCCGGGACGGCGCGAGAGCGGCGTATGAGCTCGACTCGCGCCGTCGCTCCGCTCGCTGCGATCGTTTCGTTCGCGCTCGCTGCATGCACGACCTCTCCGAATTCGTCGTCGTCGAACGGCGCGGGAGATGGCGGCCAAGCTGGATCCGGAAGCGGTGCGATGACGACCGTGTCCGCATTCGGATCCAATCCCGGCGCGCTCACGATGTACGCATACGTTCCGGCCGGCGTCGCGGCGAATGCGCCGCTCGTCGTCGCGATGCACGGCTGCACGCAGAGCGCTGCCGACTACGTGAACGCGGGATGGAACGATCTCGCCGACCAAGAAAAATTCTACGTCGTCTATCCGGAGCAATCGCCCGCCAACAATGTCGAGAAGTGCTTCGACTGGTTCCAAGACGAAGACACGACGCGCGACAGCGGCGAAGCTCTCTCGATCAAGCAGATGGTCGATTGGATGAAGGCGAAATATTCGATCGACGGCTCGAAGGTGTACGTCACGGGGCTCTCCGCCGGCGGCGCGATGACGAGCGTGATGCTCTCCGTGTATCCCGACGTCTTCGCCGCGGGCGCCGTGATGTCGGGTGTCCCGTACGGATGCGCACACAGCACGCTCGACGCGCTGACATGCATGAACCCTGGGAAAAACAAGGCTCCCAGCGATTGGGGCGCGGCCGCGAAGGCGGGCGATCCCAGCTTCAGCGGAACGTATCCGCGACTCTCGGTATGGCACGGACAATCCGACACGACGGTGAACGAATCGAACGCCGCCGATCTCGTGACGCAATGGGCCGCGCTCACGGGCGTCAGTCAAACGGCGGACGTCACCGAGACCGTGGACGGCGCGACGCACACCGAATTCAAAGATGCGAGCGGACGCGTGACGATCGAGCGCTGGTCGATCCCCGACATGAATCACGGCACCGCGCTCGATCCCCAAAATGGATGCGGAGTCGCTGCGTCGTACATGCTGGACGTCGGTCTCTGCTCGACGGCGCGCGCCTGGAGCTTCTTCACCGGCGAGGCTCCGCCGAACATGATGCACGCCGGCGGATAAGGCGATTTCGCTTCAGGCTTCGGATTCGCGCGGCAACGATCCGGTCGACACGCGATCGCGCGACGACTTGATGTAATCTCACGCGCCCGATGTACATCGACCCGAATTTGCCGCGCGAGGTCTTCGGTTGGCACTCCGATCGCCTCGGCCTCGACATGCCGATCGTCCGCTACGGAAATTGGGGCCGGCCCCTTCTTTTGTTTCCGACCGCGGGCAGCGATCTCTACGACTGCGAGCGCTTTTGGCTCATCAAGGCGATCGAGCATCACATCTTCGCGGGCAAGGTCACCGTCTTCTCGATCAACACGATCAACAAGATGTCGTGGATGGACGAAAGCATCGATCCTCGCGAGTGCGGTCGCCGGCAAGCGCTCTACTCCGGTTACGTCGAAGAAGAAGTCGCTCCCCATATTCGGCGCGCCGTCGAAAATCCGAACGCCCGCATCGCCGTCACCGGCGCGAGCTTCGGCGCTTTTCATGCCGCGAACGCGATGTTTCGACGCCCCGATCTCTTCGACACGCTCATCGGCATGAGCGGCTTCTACGATCTGTCACCCGGCTACACGCGCGGCGTGATGACCGACGACATCTACTTCAACAATCCGATGTCGTACGTGCGGAACATGTCCGACGCGCACCAGCTCCACTTGCTTCGTCACAGCTCGATCAACCTCGTGTGCGGACAAGGCGCGTACGAGCGGCCGGAAAAATCGCGCGCGTTCTCGACGCTGCTCTGGGACAAGGGAATCTGGAACGATCTCGATTTGTGGGGACAGGACGTGAACCACGACTGGCCGTGGTGGCACAAGATGCTGTCGCATTACATCGACAAGCTGGGATGGTGAGGGGCGTGGCGGGGAAGACCAAGACCAAGAAGCGGGCCGCGACCAAGACCAAGGCAAGCGCCTCGCGTTACTCGGTCGAGACGCTTGCCCTGCAGCTCGTCGATGCGAAGAAGAAGCCGGCGAAGATCGATCCGGACGCCGCGTCGTTCCTTCCGTGGCTCGATGCCAAAGCGGGCTCGGAGATGAAGGCGTGGAACGCGATTTGCCGCAAAAATAGCCTGAAATCGAGCGCGGGAAAATTTTCGATCGCTCGCGGGTACACGTTCACGCATGCCGTGCGCGGCGTTCGCGACGACGGTTGCTGGCTCGCGCGTGTTCGTTCGCTCTTCTTGGCGATGAGCCCCATCTTCGAAGAAGACGAGGAGCTGGGAACGGAGTCGTCGTGGCGACTCGCGCTGGGCACGCTCGCGCACTACCTCGATCGCTACGCCGGGCAGTCCCGTGAAACGGTGTGGATCGTCAAACCTGCGTCCACCTCCGCGGAAGCCGCCCAC
>JAICXU010000480.1 GCA_025934595.1 Polyangiaceae bacterium
GTCGGAGTCGAGAATGTCGCTCGCCGCGTCGCCTTCGTCGACCGCGCCGTCTTCGGTTTCGAGCTCGCCGCCGCCGGCTTCGCGTTCGTAGACGCGGTTGATGGCGTCGGTGATTTTCTCGCCGGGAGCAACGTGAGCTTCGATGCTCTTCGAGAAGAGGACGCGGAGATCGTCGAGCGCAGAGGTGTCGAATGGATCGGCGCAGAGAACGTGCACGCCGCGATCTTCCTCGGCAAAAACCAGCATTTTGTGGTTCTTGGCGAACGTGATCGGCACGCGCGTCGCGAGCGCGGTCGCGATCTTCTCGGTCTCGATTTGCTCGATGTACGGGCGCTCTGCTTCTTCCGCGAGCACGCGCGCGATCGTGTTTTCGTCCGTGAGACGCGCCGCGACGATGTGATCGACGATGTCGCCGCCTTTCTCTTTTTGCGTCGCATACAGCGTCTCCATGCGGTCCTCGGTGACGAGACCGCGGCGCAAGAGGAGATCGCCGATGAAACGCGGATCACGCATCAGTGCTCGACCTCGCGTGTCGGCGGCGGCGGCGCGGGCAAGTTCGTGGGATTGAGCATGCGCGATTGTCCGGTGACTTGAACGGGCGGCGACGACGACGTCTCTCGGCCATTCGCGGCCGGCGATGTATTTCCGGGCACGGCACCTCCCGCCGACGAGCGCGGCGTCGTCGGCATCTGGATAGGCTCGGTGGGATCGTGCCCGAGCATCGGCCTCGGTCCCGTGAGCTCCTCGAGGCGGCGCTTCTCGTCCGAGTCGAGATACGCTTGGCGGATCACCTCGAGGAGACCGTTCGTGCGCGAATAGTCCTTGGGCGGGTTGTATTGCTGGTCTTCGCTGAACACGAAGTAGCGATCCAAAAATTCCTGACGCTCTTGCATTTTGCGCTCGAAGATCGTGCGGAGATCGGCCTGCTCACGAATGATGTAAGGCGTGAGGATGAGGATCAAGTTCGTCTTCTGCATATCGTTGTGCGTCGAGCGAAAGAACGCCCCGAGCACCGGGATGTCGCCCAAAACGGGGATTTTGTCCTGCGAATGCGTCACGCGGTTGCGCATGAGCCCACCGATGACGACCGTTTGCTGATCGGAGACCGTGAGCTGCGTCGTCGCCGTGCGCTTCGTGATCGGAACGACGCCGAGCTGACCTTGCGGCGCCTGGGCTTCGCTGATTTCTTCTTTGAGCTCGAGCCTCACTTCGTTCGAGTCGTTCAAGTGCGGCGTGATGTTGATCTTCGTGCCGACGTCTTGACGTGCGCCCGCGCCCCCGAAGCCTCCGAGACCACCGAGCGCTCCGAGCGCGCCCGCGGCGCCGGCCGCCGCGCCTCCGCCCGCCCCCGGGATTCCGCCAAAGCTCGGAAATCCTCCGTTGGTTTGCAACGGAATGTTTTCGCCGACGTTGATCTCCGCGACGATGTTGTCGGTCGCCAAGATGTGCGGCGTGGAGAGAACGTCGGCGTCGCCGGAGCTCGCGAGCGCATTGACGAGAACGCCGAACGCGGGAATCGAAAGACCGGTGCCGAGCAAGTTTTCCGATCCCGGAATGCCGGGGCCGCGCACGCCGAGCGCCATGCCCTGCAGGCTCGTGGGATCGGGAAGCAAGATCGTCTTGAGCGGATTGAGACCGCCGTAGACGAGACCGTCACCGTTGGACGATCCGAACGTGTCGCCCGCATGGAAGTTCATGCCGAGCTGATCGGACCGGGTGATGTTGAGATCCATGATGACGGCTTCGATGAACACCTGACGGCGCGCCATGTCGAGACGATCGACGACGGCTCGAAGCGCCGCGTAGTCGCGAAGCGATGACGTGATGACGAGCGAGTTCGTCGCCTTGTCGGCGCTGACTTTCACGCCACCCTCGAAAATGCCTGCGGTGGGCGCGCCGCCCGCGGCCGCCGGTGCCGCCGCGCCGCCGCCGCCTCGACGCTCGTTCGCGGAGCTGACGGTATTGGCGCCGTTCACGATCTCGCCGAGCGTCTTCGTGAGCTCGACGGCGTCGGCGTGCTGGAGCGGAAGAACGTGGATTTCGCCACCTTCCGACTGCGGCACGTCCATCTTCTTGATGATCTCGAGCATGCGGAGATACGCCTTCTCCGTGGCCACGATGAGGAGCGAGTTGGTGCGGTCGTCGGCGATGATCTTCGTGACGTGCAAGTCACCGCCGCCCGCTCCGGCCGGCACCGCTCCCCCTTTGCCGCCGGGGGCCGGCGACGATCCCGCCTTGATGTCGAAGAGCTCGTCGATGCGCTTCTCGATGTCCGACGCAGCCGCGTAGTGAATCGGCTCGATCCAAATTTGATCGCCGGAGCCGCCCACGTCGACCTGATCGATGATCGCCTGCATGCGATGAATCTGCGCGCCAGTGTCGGTGATGATGAGAAGATTTCCGGGAGCGTAGGGCTCGACCGATCCTTCCTTCGATTTGAACTTGGAGAGCACGCCCGCCATCTCGTCGGCGTTGCCCGCGTGCAGACGAATCATGCGCGTCACGAACCGATCTTCGGAGGGCGTGCTTTGCGTCGGCCCTTCAATCGGCGTCGTCTCGTTCGCGATGTTGCCCGTCTCGACGATCTTGAGGAAGCGTCCCTGCGGAATCACCGTGAGGCCGTTCGTCTCCAAGATCGAAAGGAACGCTTGATAGGCCTCGGCGACGGTGACTTTTTGCGGCGCGTACACGCTCGCTTTGATGTTGCGAACCTTGCCGCCGAAAATGAAACGCTTGCCCGTGAGCTGGCCGATGACGCGCACGAGCTCGTTCAAGTCCGCGTCTTCGAGCGAGAACGTCACTTTGTAATTCGGGCTGCGCGGCTCGAACTCGACGCCTTGCTCGAACTGCGGAAGCTTGTCGGTGTCCGCGCTCGACTTGCCGCCCGCGCCCGTCGCTCCCGACGTTCCACTGGCTCCGCTCGCTCCACTGCTGCCGGCGCCACCCGTCGTCGGCGTTCCACCGCCCGCCGGGCTCGACGGCGTCGCCGCGCCGCCTCCCGCCGGTGCATTCGGCACCGCACGCGCGCCGGGCGCACGAAAATTCGATCCGCCGCCGAGGCCGCGAAGACCGGGCGGTGGTGTGGCGGGCCGCGCCGAAGTCGATGGCGCGGGTTGTTGCGCGATCGCGGCGGGCCCACCGAACAATGCGGCGAATATCGTAGAGAGAGCGAGAGCGCGTTTCATTCGTCGTCAGATTCGCGTGGGGGGCTTGGCGCGTGATGCGCGCGTGGGCTTGAAAGGCAGCGGTGACGTGCTCGAAGGTGCGTCGGCGTGATCGCCGGTAGCGTGCAAGCTCGCCGCGCTGCCGGGGTCGACCGCGGCCGAATCACCTGGAATTTCCGGCTTCGCCTGCGAGATCGCGAACAGCATCACCATCGTGATGCCTCCGATGAACACCGCCCACGCGGCGAGCATCACGCCGATGGTCGAGATCGTTTTTCGGAAGAGCATGCTGTCGGTGCTTGGATTCAAAAACATCGGACTCGCCTTTTCACTTGATGTTGTAATCGAGGTTCATGTTGGCCCCCTTGCGGTTCACCGACACCGTGAGGTGATCGGCCGTGCGGAGGCGCGCGTACGCTTCGAGCGCTTTTTCGGGGCTCGTCATGTCGAAGCCGTTGATGGTCTGCAGGCGATCGCCGTTCTCCATGCCGAGCGTGCCGAGCAGCGTGTCCTGACGAACGCCGAAGAGACGAATGCCGACGAGCTTGCCGTTCTCCTGCTCGGGAACGATGCGCGCTTGCTTCATCAGCTCCGCCTGGTTCTCGAGAATTTTGTCGACGATGGACCTGTCGATGTTGAACTCCGTCGCGCTGACACGCTGAATTCCTTTCGCGATCGCAGGATCGACGCCGGGCGCGCCTCCATGGCTCGCGACCGGTGGAGGGGTGGCGCTCGCCTCGGGCTTCGGTGCTTGATCTTCCGGCTTGATGAGCTCGGCTTGGCAGAGCGCGCCGTTCGACGACAGCCA
>JAICXU010000290.1 GCA_025934595.1 Polyangiaceae bacterium
AGCTCGCCGTCGATTCGCCAACCTTCGGGCGTCGTGCGCAGCCGCGCCGCGAGAGGCGCCGGAACGAACGGCTCGAGCAGCGCGATTTTCGCTTCGATTTGCTCGGCGAAATTTTCCGGCGGCGGCGGCAGCGGCTTTCGTTCGGGCCAATCCGTGAGGTCCGTGAGGACGACGCCGTCGCCCATCGGCTCGCCGATGCGCGCGCGATCGCGGAGGCGCTCGGCGACTTGAAGATCGACGAGCACGGTGCCCGGGGTCGCGCGATTCTCGAGCGAAACAGCGCGATGCGCCGTGGTTCCGGCGCATATGACGGAGCGACGAACGACGTCTCCGACGATGGGCATCGTGAGCGTGCCCACCGCGACACCGACGCGCAGCAAAATCTTTTTGCCGCCGGCACTCGAAAGACCGAAGTCCTCTTCGTGCATCACTTTTTGCGCGTGGAGCGCAGCGGCGGCTGCGCGAAACGTGTGGTCGTCGCCGCGAAAAATCACCGTCACCGAATCGCCGCCGAACTGCATCACGAGCCCGCCGTACGGAAAAAGCGCCTCTTCGAGCAGCTTCGCGAACAGCTTGTTCAGCGACCTCGTGAGCCCTTCGAGGTGGTGATGCCCCGCGGCCGCGGCTTCTTCGCAGAACGCGATGAAGCCGACGAGATCCGCATTGAGCAGAGTGCCCTCGCACTGTTGCGCCAGCGCGAGCTCCGTGGGGCTCGCGAGCACGGATTCCACGATGGTCGGCGGAACGGTTCGACAAAGCGCGCGCAAATACGCCGTGCGATCGAGCGCGGATGCCCGTGATCCGGGAGGCTGATCGAGGCTGCCGGGAGACGAAGGCCTATTCATGAACGAGTTGCCGTGAAGCGTTGCTCATCGAAAGCGAATCTCCACTATCTCACGTGATATCCTGCGTTGCTATCGATGGGAGATCTCGATCCCAGCGTCATCGAAGGTGCGAAAGGGCGCGTCGGCACGCGCATTCGCGGCAAGTGGCACGTCGACGCGCTCTTGGGATTGGGCGGCATGGGGGCGGTGTATGCGGCGACGCACCGGAACGGCCATCGCGTCGCGCTCAAGATCCTGCACCCGCAGCTTTCGATGATGCGCGACATACGTGCGCGATTCGCGCGCGAAGGTTACGTCGCGAACTCCGTGCAACATCCCGGCGTCGTGCGCGTGCTCGACGACGACGAAACGGAGGACGGCGCTGCATTCCTCGTGATGGAGCTTCTCACGGGCCAGAACACCGAGAGCGCGTCGTCGCGTCACGGCGGAAAGCTTCCGTACGAGCAAGTGCTCGTCATCGCCGACGGGCTGCTCGACGTGCTCTCCGCCGCTCACGCGGTCGGGATCGTGCATCGTGACATCAAGCCCGAGAACATTTTCATTACCGCCGATCACGCGATAAAAGTGCTGGATTTCGGCATCGCGCGGCTTCGCGAAGGCATCGAGTCGCCGAGCGGATCGACGCGCACGGGCGTCACGATGGGCACACCCGCGTTCATGCCTCCGGAGCAGGCGCTCGGTCACACCGCCGACATCGATCATCTCTCCGACATCTGGTCGGCCGGTGCGACCATGTTCGCGCTGCTCACTGGCAAGCCGGTTCACGAGGCGAGCACGCCGATGGAGGTCGTCATCGCTGCCGCCACGGCGCGCGCGCGATCGGTGACGTCATTGGTGCCGAACGTTCCGCCGCGGATCGCCGCCGTCGTCGATCGATCGCTCTCGTTCAAGAAGGAGCAGCGCTATCCGAGCGCGAAGGCGATGCAGCAAGCGCTCCGCGATGCCGGCGGCAACGCCGCTCCCGCATGGCCCACGCCGCCCACCACGACCTCTCCGTTCGCATCGCTCATGGCGACACCACGCACGTCCGAAGCTGCGCGCGGTCGCAGCTCCGCGTCGCAGCCGCCGCAACAGTGGGTCGAGGAACGCAGGCTCGCCACCGTGCTTTTTGCGGAGGTCGTCGGCCTCAGCGACGTCGCGAACGATCTCGAGCCCGACGCCGTACGCGAGCTCGCGAACGAATTTTTCGAGCCGATCGCACGCGAGGTCGATCGCGAAGGCGGCACCGTCGTCAAATACATCGGCGACTCGGTGATGGCCGTTTTCGGCGTGCCTACGAGCCGCGAAAATGACGCGCAACGCGCGGTGCGGGCGGCGCTCGCCATGTCCACGCGCGTCTCCGACCTCGGAAAAAAGCGGGGCGGCGCGGCGGCGAATCTCTCGCTGCGCGTCGGCATCAACTCCGGCGTCGTCATGGTCGGTGCGGTCGGCGCATCCACGAACGCCGCGCCCGACATCATGGGCCTCACCGTCAACATCGCGCGTCGCATCGAATCCATCGGAGGCTCCGGCGACGTCTTGATGGGTCAAGGCACGGAGCGGCTCGTGCATCGAAAATTCGACGTCGAAGCCCTCGGCCCGACGAGCCTGAAGGGAGTCGGCGAGCCCGTTCCGATCTTTCGCGTCCTCGGCGATCGCGGCGACGAAGCGCGGAGCTCGCAGCAGCTTCGCAGCCTCTCGGAAATCACGTTCTTCGGTCGCCCCGCCGAGCTCGCGAGGCTCCTCGCGCTCTACGAGGAGTCGGCGCGTTGCAAGGAGCTGCGCATCGTCGACATCACCGGCGAGGTCGGTCTCGGAAAAAATCATCTGCTGCGCCGTTTTCGCGAAGCGCTGAATGCCCGAGAAAAACCGCCGATTTTGCTGTACGGCATGCGTGCGTCGGGCATCGCGCCGGCGGGCATCGTCGAGCGAATTTTGCGCATGCGTTTCGCGGTGCGCGCGGACGAAGAGGCGCCGGTCGTTCGCAATCGCATCACGAACGAGGTCGCGAAAGAATGGCGTGATGCCGAGCGCGAAGAAGGGGAGAGCGCCGGTCGCATTCTCGCCGAGATCGTCGCCCCGCTCCCCGCGGGCCCGCTCGTCGGCACCGAGCTCGACGGCGATCGCACGCGCATCGCGACTGCCTTCGCCGATTGGCTGACCCAGCTCGCGCGCAGTCACGACCGCGCCGTCGTCGTCATCGTCGATCAGTTCGAATGGCGCGATCTGCTCACGGTCGATCTGCTCGGCTCGATGACGCGCGCGCTCACGTCGAGCCCCATCACGCTCGTCATCTCGACCCGAACGGGCAGCGGCGATCCTCCGCCGTGGTTGGTCGACAGCCACGCGCGCATCGGTCTTCGGCTCGAGCCATTTCCGCCGGACACGATGGCGCGTTTCCTCGACGAGCTCTTCAAACGCGTGCCGGGATTTCCTCGAGAAATGAAGGATGAAATCGCGCGTCGCTCGGAAGGCAATCCGGCGCATTGCAAAGAATTGATGCGCCTCCTCGTCGATCGCGGCGCGGTCGTCGTCGACGAGGATCGCGTCCCGATTCGTTGGGATCCATCGCGATCGTCGAAGCTCGTGCTGCCCGACACGGTGCTCGGCGTGATCCAAGCCCGTCTCGACGGTTTGAGCCTCGCCGAAAAGGAACTGCTGAAGCTCGCGTCGGTAATCGGCCGCGTCTTTTGGATCGGCATCCTGCGCGATCTGCTCGGTCCTGGCGTTTCGACCGACGAGCTCGGCAACCTCGTCGACGCGCTTCGCGCGCGTGAGCTCGTGCGGGCGAGCGAGACGTCCTCACTTTCCGGCGAAGCCGAATACGCGATCTCTTCACAGGCGATCCGCGACGCGGCGTACGAGCTCGTTCCGCGCGCGGCGCGTGTGGCCGCGCACAAGCGGATCGCAGAGTGGCTGCTCGCGCGTGGCGAGCTTTGGGAGGGCGCGCAAGCCGAGCTCGCGATTCATCTCGACGCCGCCGGCGATCGCGCGCGCGCACGGCGCTTTTACGCGGCAGGCGCTCGTCATGCCGCGAATACGCACGCTCACGAAACGGCGATTTCTCTCTTCGATCGGATGCTCGCGACGTGGGGCACGAACGAGGCGACGCTCACGGCGGGCGATCGCATCGAACGCGCTGGAATTTTTCGCGAGCGGGCGTCGGCCGAAGCGCGTATCGGTCGCTCCGAAGCTGCGCTCACGTCGTTCGATGCCGCCGAGCGCGATCTCGCGACGGCGAACGTCGCCACGACCGATCTCGCGTTCGGGTGGATCGCGCTCGAGCGCGGCCTCGTCTTGAAAGAATTCGGGCGCGTGGATGCGTCGATCGACAGCTTTTCGCGGGGGATTTCGATCTCCGAAGGTCACCCGCCGGGGCTTCTTCATATGCGCCTCCGAAGCGCACGCGGGTTCCAGCGCGCGTTGAAAGGGGATCGAAAGGGATCCCACGAAGATGCGGCGGAGGGGTTTCGAATCGCCGCAACTCTGACGCTTCGCGACGCGGCCTGGCACGTCGCGTGTGCGCGACTCGAAGACACCGTGGGTCTCGCGCACATGCTCGAAGGCAACCTCGAAGAAGCGGAGAATGCGTATGCGCGCGCGCTCGAGCAACGCGAGCTCGCGGGAGATCCGATCGGCATCCAAGACGCGCAAGTGAACCTCGGAGGCATCGCCTTCACGCGTCGCGATTACGCCACCGCGGTCGCACACTACGAGCGCGCTCTGGCGTCCGCGAAGAAAGCACGATGGGGAAGTCGCGAGGCAGTGGGTCACTCGAACTTGGGACAGGCGAAGCTCGCGGCGGGTGACGCCGAGGCCGCGATCGACGAGCTCGAGCTCGCGTGCAAGCTCGCCGACCAAGGTGGGTATCTCGACGTGCTCGGCGACAGCGTCCGTGCGCTGGCCGAGGCGGAGCTCGCGTCGGGAGCGGTTTCGAGCGCGATCGAAACGGCGCGTCGCGCCATCGACGCATGCGTCCGAGCCGAGAACCCGCAGATGCTCGCGATGGCCCACGCGACGGCGATGGAATGCCTTCTTGCGGAGGCCATGATTTCCCGAAAAAAAGAGCCTTTCGAGGCCGCGCGCGAGCAAAAGGAGGCAGCGGTATCCGTGCTCCGCGCACATCATCTCGACCACCTGATCGAGGGCGTAGAAAAACGCTTCCGAAAAGGGAGCTCCGCGACCATCGATGCGTAAGATGGAGTGGGCCATGCGAGGATCTCCGAGAATGCCAGTCCGTGCGCGCGACATGCTCGTCCGCTACCTGCCACTCGCGGCGCTCTTGTCACTCGCGTCGTGCTCGTCCTTGAAAGACGACAACGCACCACCTGATGGCCTCACGTGCGCCCACACCGTGAACGGCGGTGGCGACGCGCAATCGCTCACTGCGGCGCTCGCCAGCGCGCAAGCGGGCTCGTGCGTCCTCGTCGTCACCCAAACCTACGCGGGTAGCTTCAAGGTGCCGGCGGGCGTCATGCTCGCGAGCGCAAAAGGATCTCGCGCGAGCTTCACGGGAACCGATTCGAGCGCGCCTGCGATCGACATCGCGGGCGATCCTCCTGGCTCC
>JAICXU010001044.1 GCA_025934595.1 Polyangiaceae bacterium
CGTGAGCCATTCACGTTCTTCGTCGATCGCTGCCTAGGCAAGCACGACGTCCCGAACGGCATCCGCTCCGAGCTGCTCGCGAACGAAAACGTCGAGTGTCTCGACGACCACTACGCGCAAAACGCGGAAGACGCCGTTTGGATCTCGGAGATCGGCGCGAAAGGGTGGATCGTCATCACCAAGGACGCCGCCCTTCGACGCAATCCCCTCGAGATCCGCGCGATGCTTGCCGCGAAGACCGCGTTCTTCATTTTCGGAAATGCGAGCGCGACGGGTGCACAGATGGCGGCTGGCCTCAAAACCGCGCTTCCAAGAATCCGAAAGGCGGCGCGGCGTTTCGAGGTCTCGGTGATCGCTCGCCTCACCATCGCGGGAGACGTCGAAGTGCTTTGGGCCGATGGGAAGAAGCTCGGTCGTCCGAAGCGTTTGAAGTGATCGAAATGTGGCAGGTGGACGAGATGAGCATCGCGTCGAAGATCGTGGTGCACATGCCGCACGTCGCGGCGGCTCGTTACAAGCTTTGGCTTCGGATGATCCGCCGCTGGGGGCCAGACGCTATCCGGTCAGTCTCCACATTTCGCGACGTGCCGATCCTCAAGAGTGGCTCACTTCGGTCGTCGTGGCTGAGCACGGGATGGCGCGTCGTCTACGCGATCGACGGCAAACGGGTGCGCGCCGTGATTCGATGGGACATTCTCGAGAGATCAAACGCGCGCATGGGCCAAAAGGAGTACGCCGCACCGCCTGCGTCCAAGCGCGGGATGCGGCCTTCGCTTCATCGCGCACGCGATCGTTGACGAGGGTCCGCCAGTCGACGATCGTCTCCGATCGTCATGACCGAGACCGAAGTTCGCCAGCGGCTCGTCGAAGCGCTCGAGGCGGATTTGGTCGGTCCCTTCGTCCCGGATGCCCACCCGCAGGGCGGGCAGGAGACGCTGCCGATCGCACCTTCGCGTTGGTACCTCACCGGATTTCTCGCGCCTCAAGGTGCCCGCGCTCCGGAGGTCGACGATCAAGATTCGATCGACGGAGGCCTCGAGAGCGGCGACGACAAACAGACGGAAGATGGAAGCACGACGAACGAGCCCGAGCCGAAGCGTCCGGTCCTCTTTCCCGCGTCGATGGGCTTGAGCGTCTACCTGCCGCCGGGCAAGGGCGACGCGATCGACGTCGACGTCAGCTACGCGGATTACGACAAGGTCGAAGTCGCGATCGAACGCAGCGACAAGACGATCTTCGGCTGGAAGCGCGTGCCGCATGGACCGATCCGCGTCCGCGTGCCGCTCGACGCGAAGACTCTTCAGCAACGAAGCGGAATCGTGGTGCCGGGCTCACGCGGGCTCGTGCTTCGCGGCGAGCTCCGCGAAATCCAGATCGACGGCATCGCGACGCGCGTTCTGTCTCTCTTTCTCGTGAACGATCGCTCCGAGGAACAGCAAGACCGCGACACGCAGTTCGTTTTCCAAGTGAAAATGACTCTCACGTTCGAGGCGGGTTTTCGCTCGCGGCCGAATCGTCGCGGCGAAGACGCGGACGACGATGACCAGCGCGTGCTTGCCCTTCTCTTTCGGGACAAATGCGAATGGGCGGTCGGCCACAACACGAGCGTCGAAGATCCTGTGAAGGTGAACGGCACCGTCACGACGCTCCGAACGACGCAGCTCCCGCGGTACGAGGTACGCCGCGTCGATCATCGATCGATCGAGGACGCCACGATGAGCATGGCCGATCTCGTGAAGCACGATGGCGCCGGCCTCGCGAATGCGC
>JAICXU010000286.1 GCA_025934595.1 Polyangiaceae bacterium
GAATCCCGCTTTGCCTTCGTTGTCGAACGGACCGACGACGAGCCACTGCGAAATGAACCCGAGCTCGGCGACGCGCGCTTTCGCGCCGTCGATGTCGCCTCTTCTTCTGCGTGCGTACGCTTCGAGCAGCCCCGCGTACGCGCGCGCCGGCGGCGTCGCTTCCTTTCCCTTTTCGATTTCGTCGAGGGCTTCCTCGACGGCGGCGGGATCGCCTTGGTCCCATTGTCGCCAGAGCTTTCGCAGCGCCGCGTAGACGTAAGGTCCGCGCGCGTGAATCGCCGCGTCGCGGAGCTCGCTCACTTTCGTGAGCTCACGGGTGCCGTCGGCGCTCGCGGAAGCGGGCGCGATGAATGGAAGAGCGGCGGCCAGCGTGATGCCGAGCGCCCTCATGCCCAAAATTCGCGATTTGCAGATCGAGATGCTCATCTTCAGGGGAAGGGCATGGTAGAGCGAGAACGCATTCGATTCCCGAAAAACAGGCTCAAAGGTGTCACAGGTAGCTGACTTCGATAGAGTTCGGACCGGCATGCTCTCCGGGCTGATCAAGACGCTCCGCCCTCATCAATGGGTGAAGAACGCGTTCGTGCTCGCGCCCATCGTGTTCGCGAAAGACGTCGTCGTGTCGACGCCCGTGGGAAAAGCGCTGAACCTCGCGCTCACGGGCCGTGCGATCGCCGCGATGACGGTGTTCTGCCTTTTTGCCGGCGCGGTCTACACGATCAACGACCTCGCCGACGTCGAAGCGGATCGAGTTCATCCGGTGAAGCGCCATCGGCCGATCGCGAGCGGCGAGGTGCCCGAGGGCATGGCGTGGCTCATGGCGATCTTGCTCGTCGTGATTTCGGCGGGCTTCGGCATTCTTTTGGATTGGCGGTTCGGGCTCGTTGCCATCTTCTATTTCGTTCAAAATCTCGCGTACTCGTTCAAGCTGAAAAAAATCGCGTACCTCGACGTCGGCCTCATCGCGCTCGGATTCGTGCTGCGCGTGCTCGCGGGAGGCTTCGCGACCGGGACGCGTGTCAGCTACTACATGCTCGCGTGCACGGCGCTGCTCGCCTTGTTTTTCGGGTTCGGAAAGCGTCGTAACGAGCTCGCAGGTGAGAATGCCGGCAAGCAACGCGCGGCGCTCGAAGCGTATTCCTCGACGGTGCTGAACGTCGCGCTCGCGCTCACGGGCGGCGCCACCGTCGTCGTGTACGTCGCCTACACGCTCGACAAAGACACCGAGGCCTTCTTCCAGACGCAATATTTGTGGCTCACGGCGCCGTTCGTCGTGTTCGGCATTTTGCGCTTCCTCTATTTGGTATCGGGTCGCGGCGGCAGAGGCCTCCGCAGCGAGAGCCCCACACAAGAAGTTCTCTCCGACGTGCCGTCGGTGCTCAACGTGTTCATGTGGGTGCTGATCGTGTTCGTCATCATTTATCGCCTGCGCCCCGCGCCGTAGGTCGCATGGAGGAGACGAAGCTCGCGGAGAAGCCCGGCGCGTGGGTCAATCTCGCGCTCACGCTTCCCTTGTTCGTCGCGTATCACGTCGGCGTCATTTTCTTGAACGTGCACAACGCCGCCGACGTCGTGACGTTCGAGATCTTGAGCCTCGCGGGCGGAAGCCGCGGTCTCTACATCTTGTTCACCCTCGCCATCGGCACCGTGTTCACGGGAATCTTCGCGTGGCTCGGACGCGGGCAAGCATTTCGCACGACGAAATTCGTACAAATCGCGATCGAAGGGATCCTCTACGCGCTCGCGATGCGACTTGCCGGCGCGTACGTCGTCGGCCATTTGTTCGCCGGAAATTCCGCGATCGAAAAAGAAGGCGTGTTCACCGGCATCGTGATGTCGCTCGGAGCCGGCTTCTACGAAGAGCTCGCGTTTCGCGTCATCTTGTTCGGCGGCGGCGCGGCCCTCCTCGCGTGGATCTTCGGAGATCGCGGCGCGACCCCGACCGCAAAATCGGTCACGCGCGTATTCCTCGTCAAGCTCGCATGGGCGCTCGTCGTCGCGGCGATCTTCAGCTTCGTGCATTACACCGGCGCGCTCGGTGACAAGTTCGACGTCAAGACGTTCGTTTTTCGCGCCGTGCTCGGCTTCGCGCTCACCGTCATCTTCGTCACGCGCGGATTTGCCGCCGCGGTGTGGGCGCATGCCGCTTACGACATTTGGGTGCTGGTGCTCTGAGGCTTCGCTACGACGAGCGCGGACTTGCGGAGACCGAGCGCGACGACGAGCGCGAGGCACATGCCGCCCGCTGCCGCGACGTAAGGCGAGCGAGGACCGAGGGCGCCATACAAATATCCGCCGAACGCCGGCCCGAACACGCGCGCGAGGCTCGCGACGGATTGCGACGTGCCGAGCACGGTGCCCTGCTCGCGCGCGCTCGCGCATTTCGAGATGTACCCGGAGACGGTGGGTTGCGTGATTCCATTTCCGAGCGCGAGAAAGATCGAACCGCCGTACAAGAGGCCTCTTCCGACGCTTGGCGAGATCGCGATGATCGCGAATGCGGCGACTTGCACAGCGACTCCGACCGCGATGAGAGGCGCCAAATCATAGCGTTTCGTGAGAGGGCGAATGAGCCCGCCTTGCACGAGCGCCGCCATCACGCCGACCATGCCCAGCAAGAGGCCGGTCGCGATCTGGTCCATGTCGAAGAGGTCTTTGTTGAAGTAGCGAAACGTCTGATCGAGGTTCGTGAACGAAACGATGATCAAAAAATTCACGAGGATCGCACGCGCCACGTTCGGGTCCGACAGCACGCGTTTCGCGGTCGTGATGTCGAGCGGTCTCAGCGATCGCTTCTTCTCGGGATTTCTCTTTTCGGGAGGTAGCGACTCCGGCAATCCGAAGAGCACCCAGAAAAAATTGATCACGCCGAGCGCCGCGGCCGCGAAGCACGCGACCGCGCCGTAGTGTCCGTGGATTTGAATTTTCGCGAGCAGGCCGCCGACGCCGGGGCCGAGCACGAACCCGATTCCGAACGCCATGCCGATGAAGCCCATGCCGCGCGCGCGATCTTCCGGCGCGGTGATGTCGGCGATGTAGGCGCTCGCCGTGCCCAAGTTCGCAGTGGCGATTCCGCTGAAGATGCGCGCGACGAAGAGCCAGATGACGCTGTTGCCGAACCCGATCGCGCCGCCGAGGCCGGCCATGCCGAGCGCGCTGGCTGCGACCGACCACACGAGGACCGGCCTCCGACCGACGCGATCGGACAGGCGACCCCACACGGGGACGAACAGAAACTGCATCAGCGAATACACGGCGCCGAGGAGCGTCCCGACGAACGCGGTCGTACCGAAATTGTCACGCGCTTCTTCCGCGAGAAATGGCAAAACCAGCCCAAATCCCAGGAGATCGAGCACCACGGTGAGAAAAATCGCACCGATGCTCGCTCCGCGTCTTGTCCTGCTTGCGCTCGACGCCGCCGTGCCGGATCCGGCTCTCATTTCCGTGAACGCATCTCTAGCAGCTAGTCGGTCCGCTCGATCATGGAGTTTCGTGTCATGCTGAGCGGGTATGCGTAGAGTCTTGAGGGCGGCTGCTGTCACCGCCGCTTTGCTTTCGTTGGCCGCGGCTTGCGGGCTCGATGACACCGAGATCATCGTGGGCGTAGGCCCGACGGGCGGCGACGCTTCGTCCGACGCCACCATTCCCGACGCCGCGGGCGACGGCACCGCCGGCGATGCGACGCTCGCAGATACCGGCACGGACGCGAACGTCGGTACGGACGCGAGCGACGCCGCTAGCGACGCCGAGGCGGATGCTTCCGATGCGTCCGCGGATGCCGAGGTGGACGCCGGATTCGATGCGGGCTTCGACGCCGGCTTCGACGCGGGTCCGTGTCCGACGCTTACGATCTGCGACGGCAATCCCGCGGCGTGCAACGGCTCCCAAGTGTGCGTGCCCGATGTGCCCGCCGGTTGGACGCTGCTCGGCTACGACGACAGCACGAACGTCGCCGGCACGCCGTGCGGTAGCAGCTACGCGGGCGCGGCGACGATGCAACTTCAAGACGGCGGCGCAGCTGCGAATTGCGAATGCGATTGCGATGCGGGCGCCACGCCGTCGTGTGCGAGCACGCAAGTCGTCATCGGATCGGACACGAGCGGATCCTGCAACCAAGCTTCGGCGACGGTGCCGATCGATTCCACGTGCGCGCCGCTCGCGTCGCCGTATCCCGCCGGCGAATTCGTCCAGCCGAGCCTCGAGGCCGATCCGACGACCTGCACGCCGAATCTCATCACCACGAAAAATTCGTGGAGCCAAGGCACCGCGCGCGAATGCAACTTCACGGGCACGGGCTCCGATCTGTGCGCGGCCCATGCGACGTGCGTCGCGGCGAGCGGCGCCACGCATACGGCATGCGTGAAGCAAGCGTACTCGGGCGTCGTTCCGCCCGATTGTGCATCGGCCTGCCCTGGCAGCTTCAACGCGTCGTGCTGGGCCGCATCGAGCTCGATTACCGACAATCGCGCATGCACCGGATGCGCGTGCGGTTGGAGCGACCCCGGTTGCACGGGCGCTACGCTCACCGCGTTCAGCACGGCGGACTGCTCGGATGCCGGGACGGCGCTCACGCTCGGCACGTGTCAAACGGACGATGCGCTCACGACCGCGCAAGCGCTCGGCGTGACGGGAACGGACAGCGCGCCTTCGTGCGGAATCACGACGCCGGCGTCGGCGTCCGGCGGCGTGACGTTCGGCACGGAAGAGCTGATTTGCTGCGCGAACTAGCGGCCAACGCCGCCGAGCTAGTCGCTACGGCGGCGTTCATGTCATGGTAGCGAGATGAGGCGAGCATACCTTTTGGGGGGATTGGCTTTTGCTGCGGCGGCGGTCGTCTGGAGCTGCGGGCTCGATGACTCGGCTGTGATTTCGCTCGATCAAGATGCGTCCACGTCCGACGGCAGCACGTTCGACAGCTCCGTAGAAGACTCCGGTGGTGACGGCTCGGAGCAAGGCGACACCGGAACGAAGGACTCGGGGCTCGACGCGGGATTCGATGCGGGCCCGTGCGCCAGAGGGGATCTGCCGACGTGCGACGACGGCACGTGCTCCTCGGCGACCGACATCTGCGCGCCACCGGTAGGTGCGGGCTGGACGGTCGTGAATTTGATCTCCGGATCTCGACCGAGCTGCACCACGGGCTACGCGGCGCACGATGTCGTCGAAGTCGCGGACGGCGGCCCCTCGGCGTGCAACTGCCAATGCGACGCGGGCGCGACGCCCACATGCGAAACCGATCATCTCACGATCGGCAGCGGCGCGATCTGCGACACCATGACCGGACATGATTTGACCGCCGGCTGCACGGACACGAGTGTTTCCGTCGGAGCTTTGACGAATTTCGAAGCAGCGCTCACGCCTCGCGTGGGGACGTGCTTCGGCGTCGGCTCGTCGAGCTTCCCC